>NZ_JANXTC010000061.1:0-10584 GCF_025356345.1 Tardiphaga sp. | reverse complement strand
CCCGGCGCTGCGCGCCGACCTCTCCCCAACGGGGAGAGGTGAAGGAAGACGACACGAATTTCATGTCCCGCTTCATCCGCCGAGCGTGACGTTGATCTGCTGGCCGGCACGGACCACGATGATGCGCCAGATCCGGGCGCGCTCGCGCGTCGCCTTCTCCAGATCGCTGGTCTTGACGATCTTGCTGTCGTTGACCGCGAGAATGATATCGCCCTTCTGGAAACCGACGCTGGCCGCGGTGGCGTCATCCGACAATTCGGTGACGACGACGCCCTCGATCGAGGAGTCCAGCCGCAGCTCGTCGGCGACCGCCGGCGAGATATTGGCCACCTTGGCGCCCTGGAACGGCGAGCGGTTGCTGATCACGATCTCGTCGCGGCCGGTGTCCGGCGCGGTCTCCAGCGCGATGGTCAGCTTCACCAGCTTGCCATTACGCTGCACGTCGATCTGGGCGGTGCCGCCGAGCGGACGGGTAGCGAAGCGATAATCGAAGGCATTGGGATCGTCGACGGTC
The DNA here is from genome assembly GCF_025356345.1 of Tardiphaga sp. Lineage (GTDB taxonomy): Bacteria > Pseudomonadota > Alphaproteobacteria > Rhizobiales > Xanthobacteraceae > Tardiphaga. Next base: position 10,070 of record NZ_JANXTC010000061.1, on the reverse strand, counting down.
TGGCCGTCGATCGCCACGATCAGGTCGGACAGTTTCAGCCCGGCCTTGGCCGAGGGGCTGTTCGGCGTGACATTGGCGACCAGCGCGCCGGACGGCGTCTTCAGGCCGATGGTCTCGGCAATCTCCGGCGTCACTGCCTGCAGCCGCGCACCGAGCCAGGGCCGCTTTACGGCCTTGCCGCCTGATTTGGCGGAGGCGACGATGACGCGGACCATGTTGGCGGGAATCGCGAAGCCGATGCCCTGCGAGCCGCCGGAGCGCGAGAAGATCGCAGTATTGATGCCGACCAGTTTGCCGGTCATGTCGACCAGCGCGCCGCCGGAATTGCCCGGATTGATCGCGGCGTCGGTCTGGATGAAGAACTGATAGTCGGTGATACCGACCTGGGTGCGCGCCAGCGCCGAGATGATGCCGTGGGTAACGGTCTGGCCGACGCCGAACGGATTACCAATCGCGAGTACCACGTCGCCGACCAGCAGATCATCGGAATTGGAGAAATCCAGCGTCGGGAACTTTTCCTTCGGGTCCTTGATGCGCAGCACCGCCAGATCGGTGCGGCTGTCCTTGAGCACGATCTCGGCCTCGAATTCGCGCTTGTCCGACAGCGAGATCTTGACCTGATCGGCGCCCTCGATGACGTGGTTGTTGGTCACTACCAGCCCGGAGGCATCCACCATTACGCCGGAACCCAATGAGCGCTGCATCTGTTCGGGCTGCGGGCCGCCGCCGCCGAAGAAACGGCGGAATAACGGGTCCTCCATCAGCGGGTTGCGGTTCTGCACGATCTTGGCGGCGTAGACATTGACCACGGCGGGCTGCACCCGCTGCACGATCGGCGCATAGGACAGCCGGATCTCATTGGGGGAAACCGGCAGCCGGCGCTCCTGGGCCACCGCCCCGCTCAGGCTGGCAGACAGGACAGAGGCGAAAACGGCGAAGGTCGCGGCGCGAAAACAGGGGAACATCTGGGCCTCTCAATGAAATCATTGAGAATATAGGCGTTTCGCCACGGCATTAGAAGAGCGCGTTACCGGTAATCCGGCGCTGCGAATATGACCGGCAAATCCACCCCATCGGATAATTCGCGGCAACGTGCGGCTACCTGAGTATCCACGAGGCGACACTCACATGACGATCGTCATATGACTGTAAAATAATTGTCAAACAGAGCTTTTTTTGATCCCGAAAAGACACAGTTCCCGACAAACATTCAACACCTGGCGTTGAAGTATAAAACGATACTTTCCTTGCATCAGAATTGGCGCGACGAATTCTCCATCTCAAGCATGGAGCCGACCAATGAAACTATTCATTCAGGCCGCCGCCGCGGCCGGAGTAATCGGAGTTCTCGTAGTAGCGCCGGCGCGGGCACAGTCGGCCGGCGACAGCGAGATCGCGTTGCTGAAGCAGCAGCTCAAACTAATGGAACAAAAGCTCGACCGGCTACAGAAACAGACCTCGGCGAATACGACGGCCGCGGCGAATGCCAACGCCAAGGTGGCGAGCGTCGCCAGTGTCGCAAATGCCAACGCTGCTTATACCAAGGGACCGGTCGCGCCATCCGGCGTCCTCGTGACCATGCCGAACAATCGTCCGACCATCTGCACCGCCGACAACCAGAATTGCGTATCCATCACCAGCCGTCTGCACCTCGACGTCGGCGGCTACGACTATCGGCCCAACACGGTCAATGGCATCCAGGGGCTCGACAACGGCGTCAACGCCCGTCGTGCACGTATCGGCGTGCTCGGCAAATTCTTCGGCGACTGGAACTACGCCCTGGTCTACGACTTCGGCGGTTCGTCGGACGGCTTCGGCGGCGCGGCGACGGGAAGTCTTTCCGGCGGCGGCACCTCCGGCATCGAGAACGCCTATCTGAGCTATACCGGCTTCAAGCCGTTCGGCGGCAATCTCGCCATCGAAGGCGGCTACATGGATGTCAACTACACGCTCGATGAAGCCACCAGCTCCAATGACATCACCTTCATGGAACGCGCTTCCTCGCAGGTAATCGCCGCCAACATCGCCGCCGGCGATTTCCGGTCGGCCTTCGGCGCCCGCTGGTACAATGACTCGGTCTGGCTCGGGGCCTATGGCACCGGTCCGACGTCCGGAAGCAACCACGCATTCGCCAGCGGCAGCGAACAGTACGGAACCGTCGTCCGCGGCGCCGGCCAGATCATCAACAGCAAGGACGTTTCGCTGCATCTCGGCGGCAACGCCGAATTCCTGATCGGACCGTCGCGCACGAACCCGGCCACCGGTATCGGCGCGACGGCCCTCAATTTGAGCGACCGTCCGGAATTGCGCATCGATCCGACCGCTATTCTGGCGACCGGCGCATTGACCAACGTCACCGGCGCACAGGTCTACAGCGTCGAAGCCGCCGGAAATTACGGTCCGCTCTACATGCAGGGGGAATATTTCTGGTACAACATCGAACGCGATCCGACCGTCAGCAATTTCGGACCGAGCAACAATTTCGATGGCGGATATATTCAGGCGAGCTACGCCCTGACCGGCGAAACCCGTACCTACAACAAGGCGACCGGCGCCTATAACGGCATTATTCCCAACAATCCGGCTTCGCTCACCAGCGGTGGCTGGGGCGCCTGGGAAATCGCCGCCCGCTACAGCGAGATCAATCTCAATGACAGGCTCGGCATCATCAACGGCGTCGCCGGCGGCAAGCAGGAAGTCTACACCGCCGGCCTGAACTGGTATGTGAACCGCAACATTCGCTTCATGCTGAATTATCTGCACGGCACCATCGACAAGCAGCAGAGCGCGACCAACGCTTCCGATATCGGCGGCAAGTTCGACGCGGTGGCGATGCGGACCCAGATCGCGTTCTAATTTCATCTGGCGACATTCGAGGGAGCGGCCGCCCGGTCGCTCCCTTTTGTTTGACCTTGTTTGGCCCCTGCCCGCTTGCAATCGGGCTTCGACCGCGTCACCTAGCGCCAGCATCATTGTGCTGAACCAGGAGCGTGAGCATGAAGGCCGTTGGATACAACAAGTCGCTGCCGATCGACGCAGCCGAGTCGCTGATCGATTTCGAGACCGCGAAGCCGGAGCCGGCCGGGCGCGACATTCGCGTCGCCGTCAGGGCGGTGTCGGTCAATCCCGTCGACACCAAGGTGCGGATGCGGGCGGTGCCGGCCGAAGGCGACACAAAAATCCTCGGCTATGACGCTGCCGGCATCGTCGACGCAATCGGGCCGGACGTCACCCTGTTCAAGGCCGGGGACGAAGTGTTCTACGCCGGCTCGATCCTGCGCCAGGGCACCAATGCCGAATTCCATCTCGTCGACGAACGCATTGTCGGCCGCAAGCCGGCGACGCTGTCGTTCGCGCAGGCCGCGGCGCTGCCGCTGACCTCGATCACCGCCTGGGAATTGCTGTTCGACCGGCTCGGCGCACTGCCCGGCAGGAGCGTCGATCCGCGCACGCTGCTGATCGTCGGCGGCGCCGGCGGTGTCGGATCGATCCTGATCCAGCTGGCGCGGCGCCTGACCGGGCTCACGGTGCTCACCACGGCGTCGCGGCCGCAGACGGTGAAGTGGTGCTATGACCTCGGCGCGCACGCGGTGATCGATCACAGCCAGCCGATGAAGGAACAGGTCAAGGCGCTGAAGCTGCCGCCGGTGTCATTGATTGCCAGCCTTACCGGCACGCAGGATCACTTCCCGGTACTCACCGAGATCCTGGCGCCGCAGGGCAAGATTGGGCTGATCGACGATCCCGCCTCGGTCAACTTCTCGCTGCTGAAGGGCAAGGCCGGATCACTGCACTGGGAATCGATGTTCACGCGCAGTTCGTTCCAGACCGCCGACATGATCGGCCAGCATCATCTGCTCAACGACGTCGCCGACATGATCGACAAGGGCGTGCTGCGCACCACGCTGGACCAGACCTACGGCACCATCAACGCGGCAAATCTGAAACGCGCGCATGCACTGATCGAATCGGGAAAGTCTGTCGGCAAGGTCGTGCTCGAAGGCTGGTAGAGCGATCGCCGCAACATCCCGCACGCTAGCCGTTCGGAAATGTAAAGCACGGAGAGCCCCGACAAGGCTCTCCGTTTACGTTGATACCTACCACTAATAGCTAATCTGGCGCGCCTATTCGTCACATGTGGTCAGATTGATACATGGCCGCGCGTTAGCATCCCAGTGCCGCCCCTCTCGGTCGATTTGTTACAAAACTGTCGTCGATTATTTCTACGTTCCGGCCGAGTTCAAACGGGGGCTCACTTGTAGATCGCGACCGGCATGGCATCCGCCGTCGGGGCGTCGCGCTCACAAGATCACAAGCAGACATCCATACGTCGCGTCATCCGCGGGGCAACTCGCGGAGCGTGACTTGTTTTGTCTGAAATCAACAGGGGTCATCATGTCATTCACACCACACAAGCTTTTCGGAGCCATCGGCCTGATCGGCGCGCTGGCCTCGGGCTCGGCGCATGCGCAATCCGCCAATGACGACCAGATCTCGATTCTCAAGCAGCAGCTGCGCGCGCTGGAGAAGAAGCTCGATAACGTTCAGAAGCAGACCGACACGGTGCAAAAGCAGACCGCTTCGGTGAAGCAGAGCTTCGCCAATGCCAACGCGTCGTATCCGGCGAAGAAGGCCGTGCCGTTCATTGCCGCGAACCTGAAAATGCCCGGCAATCGCCCGACGTTCTGCACCGAAGATGGCATGAACTGCATCGCGATCACCGGCCGGCTGCATCTCGACACCGCTGCCTATTCCTACAATCCGAGGTCTGGCACGACCAGCCCGTCGAGCCTGAATGACGGCATCAACGCCCGCCGCGCCCGTCTCGGCCTGATCGGCACGTTCAACCGCGACTGGGAATATGCTGTCATCGTCGATGCCGGCGGCACTACCGACGGCAACGTCGTCCTCAACAACGCCTATGTCGCCTATAAGGGCGTCAAGGGCCTCGTGATCCAGGGCGGCTATATCGACGTCCCCTACACGCTCGACGAAGCCATGAGCTCGAACAACTCGATCTTCATGGAACGCGCCGCTTCGCAGGTGCTCGCGGTCAGCCTCGGCGCCGGCGACTTCCGCGCCGCCTTCGGTGGTCAGGTGTTCAGCGACCATTACTGGGTCGGTGCCTATGTGACCGGTCCGACCACCGGCACCACCACCGTCAACCACAGCATTCCGCAGCCACTCGGCGCTACCTTCCGCGCCGTCGGCCTGCCGATCAACAACGAAGTCGCCACCGTGCTGGTCGGCTTCGACGCGCTGTATCTCGCCCAGACCGGCGGCGTGACCAACAATACCCTGTCCTTCTCGGATCGCATCGAAGTTCGCGTCGACCCGGCCAGCAGTGCCTTGCTCAACAGCGGCACCCTGGCCAACGTCAACAGCGCACGCGTCCTATCGGGCGAAGCCGCCGTGCAGGTCGGCAGCTTCATGGCGCAGGGCGAGTACTTCGACTATGCAGTGCAGCGCAACGGTCTCGCTGACCTCGGCTTCAAGGGGGCCTACGGCCAGGCGACCTATGTGCTGACGGGCGAAAAGCATAAATACAGCAACTCCGCCGGTGCCTTCGGCGGCATCAACCCGACCAGGCCCGTCAACTTCGCCACCGGCGATCTCGGTGCCTGGGAACTGGCGGTGCGCTACAGCTATGCCAGCCTCAACGATCTCAACGTTGTCGGCGGCGAGTTGAAGAATACCACGGTCGGCCTGAACTGGTATGTGAACCAGAACATGCGTTTCATGTTCAACTGGATCCATGGCGAAGTCGCCAAGACCAGCTCCGCTGGCGTCAACACCGGAGCGGATTACGACGTGTTCGCGATGCGCACCCAGGTGGCCTTCTAAACCATCCACGCGTTTCTACCCGAGACCTCCGACAGGCCTGCATGCCCGTGAGGCCAACACAGACCAAAGGCGGCGCATTCAGCGCCGCCTTTGCCATGTCGATCCCCGCCGCGACTACGCGATGGTCTGCACGATGCCGCCTTCGACGCGCAGCGAGGCACCGTTGGTGGCGGAGGATTGGGTCGAGCTGACATAGACCACCATGTTGGCGATCTCCTCGACGCTGGCGAGACGCTGGATCAGCGAGCTCGGCCGGTTCTGCTTAACGAAATTCACCGCTGCCTCGTCCTCGGACTGGCCGTGATGCCGGGCAAGCTCCTTGATGAAGCTCTCGACGCCTTCCGATCTGGTCGGCCCCGGCAACACCGAATTGACCGTCACCGCCGTCCCCTTGGTGAGTTCGGCCAGACCGCGCGCGATGGCGAGCTGCGCCGTCTTGGTCATGCCGTAGTGAATCATTTCCTTGGGAATGTTGAGCCCGGATTCCGACGAGATGAAAACGATGCGGCCCCAGTTGCGGCTCAACATGCCCTGCATGTAAGCGCGCGACAGCCGCACCCCCGACATCACATTGACCTCGAAGAAGCGTGTCCAGTCCGCATCGGGAATATCGAAAAAGCCCTTGGGCTCGAAGATGCCGGCATTGTTGATCAGGATGTCCACCGCGGGCAGAACGGCGACCAGCGCGTCGCAGCCGACGACGGTGGAGACGTCGGCCGCCACACCCTTCAGCTTCGCACCCGGTACGGCCCTGGCAATCGCGGCGACCGCGGCGTCAACCTTCGGCTGGGTACGGCCGTTGACCACCACCTCGGCACCGGTCGCGGCGAGGCCGAGGGCGATGGCGTGGCCGATGCCGGCGGTCGAGCCGGTAACCAGTGCGGTCTTGCCGGTGAGATCGATCTTCATGCGTGCGCTCCATCCAATGATGGAGCTGATATCGGGATGTGGGATAGCGGACACAACCGCCATTCACGCGCGGTTGAGAAAATCGCCATTGTAGCCCGCATGAGCGCAGCGAGATGCGGGGCTGTGAATTGTGGTTTCCCGCATGTCGTGCGCTCATGCGGGCTACAGCGCCGCCAACAAAAAAGCGGCGCCGAGGCGCCGCTTTTCCGAAACGATAAGAGAGAGGAGCTGCTTACGCGGCTTCGACCTTCTTTTCCTGGGTCGGGCCGGAATCGAGGCCCTTGGCATCGACGTCGCGGTCGACGAATTCGATCAGCGCCATCGGCGCGTTGTCGCCGTAGCGGAAGCCGGCCTTGATGATGCGGGTATAGCCACCCTGACGGTCGGCGTAGCGCTTGGCCATCACATCGAACAGCTTGCGGACCTGATCCTGATCCTTCATTTCGCTGATCGCCTGGCGGCGCAAATGCAGGCCACCCTTCTTGCCGAGGGTGATGAGCTTCTCGACGATCGGACGAAGCTCCTTGGCCTTCGGCAGCGTGGTGATGATCTGCTCGTGCTTGATCAGCGAGGCGCACATATTGGCAAACATCGCCTTGCGATGTTCGGCGGTGCGGTTGAGCTTACGATGAACCTTACCGTGACGCATGATATTCAATCCTATTCAATTGCCACGACGGTTCGTCGGACAGATTTCAGGTGGGCTGCCTGCGTTCGCCCCTTGATAGGATGGCTGGAGCTGCGCGAAGCATCTCTGACCTTCCCCTCACCCGACCGGCTTCGCTGACGCTGCGCCGAACGACCTCTCCCCGCAAGAGCGGGGAGAGGTGAAGAAAAGCCTAGTAGTGGTCTTCGAAGCGCTTGGCCAGCTCGTCGATATTCTCCGGCGGCCAGCCGGGCACTTCCATGCCGAGGTGCAGACCCATCTGGGCGAGCACTTCCTTGATTTCGTTCAGCGACTTGCGGCCGAAATTCGGGGTCCGCAACATTTCGGCTTCCGACTTCTGAACCAGATCGCCGATGTAGACGATGTTGTCGTTCTTCAGGCAGTTGGCCGAACGCACCGAGAGCTCGAGCTCGTCGACCTTCTTGAGGAACGCCGGGTTGAAAGCCAGGTCCGGAATGACTTCCTGGGCGACTTCCTTGCGGGGCTCTTCGAAGTTGACGAACACGTTGAGCTGGTCCTGCAGGATGCGCGCGGCATAGGCCACGGCGTCATCCGGCGTCAGCGCGCCGTTGGTCTCGATCGTCATGGTCAGCTTGTCGTAATCGAGAATCTGGCCCTCGCGGGTGTTCTCGACCTTGTACGACACCTTGCGAACCGGCGAGTACAGGCTGTCGACCGGGATCAGGCCGATCGGCGCGTCTTCCGGACGGTTGTGCTCGGCGGCGACGTAGCCCTTGCCGGCGGCCACGGTGAATTCCATGCGGATCTCGGCGCCCTCATCGAGGGTGCAGAGCTGCAGATCGGGGTTCAGCACGGTGACGTCGCCGACGGTCTGGATGTCGCCAGCGGTCACGGCGCCCGGGCCCTGCTTCTTCACGACCATGCGCTTCGGGCCTTCGCCCAGCATCTTGATCGAGATGTCCTTGACGTTCAGCACGATGTCGGTGACGTCTTCACGCACGCCGGCAATCGAGGAGAACTCATGCAGCACGCCGTCGATGTGCACCGACTGCACGGCCGCGCCCTGCAGCGAGGACAGCAGGATGCGACGCAGCGCGTTACCCAGCGTCTGGCCGAAGCCACGCTCGAGCGGCTCGGCGACCAGCGTCGCGAAACGGGTCGGATCGCTGCCAGGAGTTACCTGCAGCTTGTTTGGCCGGATCAGTTCCTGCCAATTCTTCTGGATCGTTACTGTGTCACCCATGCCGTCAAACCTCAGGCTTTGGAGATCGCGGTTCGTCCGCGCGATATCAAATCAAAAACAAACACGGGTGGCCGATGCCACCCGCGATCGAAAAAAAGACTTAGACGCGCCGACGCTTGCGCGGGCGGCAGCCATTATGCGGGATGGTGGTCACGTCGCGGATCGAGGTCACGGTGAAGCCCGAAGCCTGCAGCGCGCGGAGCGCCGATTCACGGCCCGAACCGGGACCCGCGACTTCGACTTCCAGCGTGCGCATGCCGTGCTCCTGGGCCTTCTTCGACACGTCTTCAGCAGCAACCTGCGCGGCGTAAGGGGTCGACTTGCGCGAGCCCTTGAAGCCCATCGTGCCGGCCGACGACCAGGCAATGCAGTTGCCCTGCGCGTCGGTGATGGTGATGGTGGTGTTGTTGAACGACGAATTCACGTGCGCAATGCCGGATGCAATGTTCTTGCGTTCACGGCGGCGGACGCGTGTGGCTTCCTTGCCCATATTATAACCTTTCCTATGATCTCTAACGCCGCCGTAGTGCCAGCGGCTACACCGAAACGAACGGTCAGTGACGAATAGCGAATAGAGTTTCCCCTACCCGCTATCCGCCACTGACCCTTCGCAAAATTACTTCTTCTTACCGGCGATCGACTTGGCCGGACCCTTGCGGGTGCGCGCATTGGTATGCGTGCGCTGACCACGAACCGGCAGGCCACGACGATGGCGCAGGCCGCGATAGCAGCTCAGGTCCATCAGACGCTTGATCGACATGCCGACCTCGCGTCGCAGGTCGCCCTCGACGGTGAACTTGGTGACCGCGGCGCGCAAACGCTCCACGTCGACTTCGGTGAGGTCGCGAATCTTGGTGGACGACTTCACGCCGGCCGCCTCGCAGACCTTCTTCGACCGCGTGCGGCCGATCCCGTAGATGCTTTGCAACCCCACCCAGACATGTTTCTGGACAGGAAGATTGACACCGGCAATGCGCGCCATCAGGCGATCTCCAACTGTGATTTTGGCAGCACGGCTGTGAAGCCGGGCGCGGTGGACTCGAAATGATAACAGGGCTTCAGGCTGGAATGAAGTGCCAAGGCAAAAACGCCCTGGAACCCGGCATGGGGAGTGTGCCCATGCTCCGGCGATAGTCCGGTCGTGGCGGAGGCATCGGTCGCCCGATTCTTCCATCGACCCGCGCTACTCATGCGCGGGCACTCGACCGGTCAATCCGCGCGTGAAGCGTCGCGCGAACCGCCCATTGTGTTCTTCCCTGTCCAGGGAAAATCCGGTGTCGCCATTCCGCGCTAGCGCGGCCTGGCTCCGCCTTTCAGGTTGGCTTTCTTCAGCAGGCTCTCGTACTGGTGCGTCATCACGTAGGCCTGAACCTGGGCCATGAAATCCATGGTGACGACAACGATAATGAGCAGCGAAGTCCCGCCGAAGTAAAACGGCACATTCCA
>NZ_JANXTC010000060.1:0-41690 GCF_025356345.1 Tardiphaga sp. | reverse complement strand
GCTATGAGTTGACATGGACGAAGTCGCGCAGCAACGGATAGATCTCGTTGTTCCACCGCCGTCCGCTGAACACGCCATAATGGCCGACGCCGGCCTGCATGTGATGCACCTTACGGTATGCACGCACTCCTGTGCACAGATCCTGCGCGGCCAGCGTCTGGCCGATCGAACAGATGTCGTCCTTCTCGCCCTCTACCGTCATCAGGCCCATGCGCTTGATCGATCCCGGATTTACCGGGCGGCCCTGATAGGTCAGCTTGCCCCGCGGCAGCAGATGCTCCTGGAACACGTCGCGAATGGTCTCGATGTAGAACTCCGCGGGCAGGTCCATCACGGCGAAGTATTCGTCGTAGAAGGTCTTGATGACATCAGCCTTCTCGGTCTCGCCCTTGGCCAGATGGTCGGCGAGATCGACGTGTGACTTGATGTGGCGTTCAAGGTTCATCGAGACGAAGGCGGTGAGCTGGATGAAGCCGGGATAGACCTGTCGAAACGCGCCCTTGCACTGGAACGGTACGTAATTGATGAGGTTTTCCTCGAACCATTTGAGCGGCTTGCTCTTGGCGAAGTCATTAACCTTGGTCGGCTGGATCCTTGTATCGATCGGGCCGGCCATCAGGGTGAGGCTGGCCGGCCGTGCCGGGTGCTCGTCTTCCGACATGATGGCGGCGGCGGCGAGCGCGGAGACCGAGGGTTGGCAAATCGCCACCATGTGCGCGCGCGGCCCGAGCTCGTTCATGAAGGTGATGAGGTGCTCGGTATATTCGTCGAGGCCGAATTTGCCCTGGTCGAGCGGGATGTCCCGCGGATTGTGCCAGTCGGTGATATAGACGTCGTGATCCTGCAGCAGCGTCTTCACGGTGCCGCGCAGCAGCGTCGCAAAATGGCCCGACATCGGCGCGACCAGCAGCATCTTCGGCTGCGGCGGTGAATTCTCCTTCTTGAAGTGCAGCAGCGAACCGAACGGGGTCGAGAATACCACCTCTTCGGTAATGTTCATGTCGCTGTTGCCGACCATCACCTTGCCAATGGCGAATTCGGGCCGCTTGTAGGTCAGCGCCGTCCGCGAGATCAGCTCTAGCGCGGATGCCAGTCGGCCAAACATCTTCGCGGACGTGCCGGCCGGCACCATGTTAAGGTATTTCAGAGCAGAGGCCGCTCCGCTGCGCCAAGGCGCCGTCAGGTCCATATGGTTCTGGTAGGCCTGATACATCATCGACATCATGCGTTCTTCCCTGCGTTGCATCATGCAATATCGAAGCCACGCCAGAGTCAAATGATCTGCGAAACGAGCACTTCAAACTGGCACATGGTTTGCTGAATAAGTTAACTACAGCGCAGGCAATGAGCAGTCATCGACAACCGGCCGTCGATAGCCGTGTGGCGTTTCGGGTCGGGCGTAGGGGAGAAAGCCGTGGCGAAGGCAACACTGACACTGAGCAGCAAGAACTATTCGTCGTGGTCGCTGCGGGGTTGGCTGCTGACCAAATTCTCCGGACTGGAGTTTGACGAGATCATTACCTCGCCAGACGACGCTTCCGCCAAGGCGGAAATCCTGTTGCTGTCGTCATCGATCCTGGTGCCCTGTCTGCGCCACGAGGGCACGGTAGTCTGGGATACGCTGGCCATCGGCGAGTATCTCAATGAGGTGATGCCGGAAGCGGGGCTGCTGCCATCGGACCGGGTCCTGCGCGCGCATTGCCGCTCGATATCCGGTGAAATCCACTCCGGATTCACGACGTTGCGGGCGTCGTTGCCCGTCAACATCAAGGGGCATTTCCCGAATTTCAAGGTCTGGTCGCGGGCGCAGTCGGACATTGATCGCATCTGTACGATCTGGCGTGAATGCCTGACCAGATCCGGCGGGCCGTTCCTGTTCGGCCAGCGCAGCATAGCCGATGCGATGTACGCGCCGGTGGTGACGCGCTTCATGACCTATGATGTGAAACTCGACCATCAGCTCGCCGCCTACGCCGCCATGGTGATGGCGCTGCCGGAAATGCAGGAATGGATCGCCGCGGCCCAGGAAGAACACGAGGATATCGAAGAACTCGAAGTGGAGTACTGAGGGCTAGCCACGCGAAATCGGCAAGTCTGGAATCTGCGGATCGCGGAAGTTGGATTTGTTAGTACACATCCAACCCCGCGACCGGTTCGGCTCAGGAAACGAGCAGCCACTGCTCAACTCCTACCCAATGTCGGTCATGAGTAGCGACCGCTGTTATCTACCCGTCGCCAAAAACTGCGTTAATTCCGAGACTTTGGTATCAAGCGGCGTCCGACGCGGCTGGCGTGAAATTCGCATGGTGCATTGCAGAAGCAACTGCGCCGAGCGCCCCGCTTGGATTGGAGGATGCCATGAATGTGCATGCCACGGTCGATCTGAAACGGTCCGGTCTGACCCGCCCGAACGGCGCCCCACTCCGCCTCAACCATCAGGATTTCATTGCCATCGATCGCGACCGTGACGCGACCTATGAAGCGACCTATCGCCCGCAGGCGCTGTATAATCGGGCCAGTGAAGGATTTCACGCCAACAACGAAACCTTCCTCCTGCACGAGGTGGCAACCAATCTGCCGATCTATCGCGAGGATACCGGTCCGACCGACTTCCACCTTCATTTGCCGCCGGGTGGCTTCCAGCTCGTGCTGGTCACCTCGGGCATGTTCACCTTCGATTATGATGGCCGCTTCTACAATGTCGGCCCCGGCGCGGTGATGCTGCAAAGCGCGATCGTGCATCGCCAATTATTTTACACCTGGTCGGGTCTGCCCACCGGGGAAAATCTCAAGACGCCGCAGACGGTGGTGCCGGATGCGATGTCGATGGGCTATTCGGGCAAGTTTCTGGAAGCCTTCGTGACCGATCCGACCACCTTCCCGAACCCGACCATCGTCGGTCCCGAGCAGATCGACGAGGCCGAAACGCCGCGCGTCGCCTGGACCCATTCGCTGCATGATCGCCCGGCGGATGCGGGGTTCTGGCTGCAGGATCCGCTGGCGCTGGAGGCGCTGTTCAGGCCGCTGGCCGGCGGTCTCATCCAGTCGGCCTCGCCGGTCTATGTGCGGGATATCGGCATCGAGATCCCGAGCGGCCATCTGGTCACCGGCCATATCATCGCCACCGACCCGCGCGGTCACTCGCTGCTGCCGAAGGGGACGGCGGCGGTTGATGCGGCTTCGTTCGCCAAAGGCGAGGTGGTCATCTATCGCGTGATCCGTGGTACCGCGGAGTTTACGGACAGCGCGGGCAAGAGCTTTCAACTCGCGGCTGGCGATGTTGTCACGGCGGGCAAGACCTCGACCACCCTGGTCGGAATTGGCGAAAACACCCAGGTGCTCCGGCTCGGTCTGCTCAAGGGCATGGAGCAGCTGCGCAGCTGGACGCCGACACAGCGTGACGAGATTGATGGGCTGGCGGCCAGGATCATCACCCAGACGGATGTTCGCCCGCTGCGTACCGAGGGCAAGCCGGTCGGGTATCTATACGCGTAAAATCCCGCCGGCCGCCCGCAGGGGGGGGCCTCGATGCGACCTGGCAGCCGCCGCCACGGTCCGCGCTGATTTAGAGAAAACGGCGCGTGGAGCCGCCAAACGTTAACGCGCCTCGGCCGATGATCCCATTCATTGATGTTGTTGTCCTGCATCTGGTTCGGGTTGGCCGTCCGGCTTCCAGATGTGGCGCTAGGCCGGTTCGTGCGAATCAGAATCGCCGATTCGGGCGCGATTTGTTCCGCGCGCGTTCCAAACCTTAACGCGGCGCCCGACCGCGTCGCGATTTGACGCAGTGGATGCGTGTGGCGTCGCCTAACTGAACCGCGGCAGACGCCAGCCCACCACATTGGCCGCCACCTCGCTGCCGGATTCCGCGTTGCGCCAGGTGCCATCAATGAAGTTGCAGGGAAACGGAAGCTGGTAGGTACCGCTGTGATCCTCGCACAGCACCTGCACCGCCTGCTGCGGTGTAGGTTCGCCCTGGCCGTTAAACTCGGCCAATCGTCGTTCGCGTGTTGCCATATGGGCGTACTCCAAAAGCCATAACCGCCCTCGGTGATAATAGTTCCCCTCGGCGACTGTTGACAGCGGCGTCGTCTGGCGTTCTGGCTGTCTCCGATATTCACCAATAACGAGGTATCGATGCGCGGCCGGGTCCTGGCGATAACGCTACTGACGGTGATGGGCGGCTCGCCGGCAATGGCGCAGGATGTGCCGGGGATAGAGATCTGCACCGTCGAAAAGACCATGGAACGGCGCACCAGCTGCCTGCAGAGTAATGTCAATTTCCTGCAGCAGACCATCGGCAAGCTCAGCCTGAGCAGCCAGCAAAAGCTCGACGCCGCCAATCGGCAGATCGAGGCGCTGAAGACGTCGCTGGCCGGCCTGCTGAAGACCGTGGATGATTTGCAGGCGGCGCAAAAGAAGATCGCCCCGGTGCTGCCCGGTTCGGTACCGGCACCGGCGAAGGGAGGCGCGAAGTAGGGCAATTATCTTCCCCTCTCCCGCCTGCGCAGCTTCGCTGCCTGGGGGAGAGGGAAACGCGGCGCGGGCGTTTTATTCGCTGTTCAGCACTGGCCCGAACAATTCCCAGCGCTCGCCCTTGAAGCGCATCATCTGCAATTGCTGCAGCGGGCTGTAATCGGTGGCGCTGGTCTTGACGCGCGTGCCGGGCAGGAAGATGCCGACCTCATAATCGAGCGAGGTGGCCTGCTTCATGACGTTCTCGCGGGTGAGATTGTCGCCGGACTGCTTCAGCACATGCGCAAGGGTGCGGGCGACGCCGAACCCATAGAGCGTGTAGATGTCGCTCTTGTCGCCGTCCGGATAATATTTGTCCATGAACGCGCTCCATTCCTTGATGGTCGGATCGTCTTTCCATTGCGGGTCGGTGGGGTCCTTCATGTAACCGGCGCTGATCACGCCCTGCGCGTTGTCGAAGCCGGCCGGCCGGATCACCGACGCCACCGACTGCGAGACGTTGACCAGCAACTGGATCGGTCTCCAGCCGAGTTCACCGGCCTTCTTGATCGCCTGGGCGGCGAATTTGGGCGAGCCGATATTCAGGAAGATCTCGGGATTGGCGGCCCTGATCTGCACGATCTGGGAATCCACCGTCGGCGAACTGGTTTCGAAACTGGTTTGCACCACGATCATCGTGTTGGCCTTGTCGCCAAGGCCGCCGCGTACGCCGGCGAGGTAATCCTTGCCCATGTCGTCGTTCTGGAACATGACGCCGATCTTGGCGTCCGGATGGTTCTTGAGGATCCACGCCGCCCAGATCCGGCCCTCGTTCTGGTAGCTGGGCGACCAGCCCATGGTCCACGGAAAGTTCTTCGGGTCGGCCCATTTCGACGCGCCGGACGACACGAACAGCTGCGAGACCTTCTTGTTGTTCATGTATTTCTGGATCGCGGAATTGGTCGCGGTGCCCAGCGGATTGAAGATCAGCAGCACCTCGTCGCTCTCGACCAGTTTTCGCGCCTGCTCGACGGTCTTCGGCGGGCTGTAGCCGTCATCATAGGAGATGAAATTGATGTTGCGGCCATTGATGCCGCCTTGCTCGTTGATCATCCTGAAATAGGCGGCCTCGGATTTTCCGATCGAGGCATAGGACGACGCCGGGCCGCTATACGGCATGATGTTGCCGATCTTGATCTCGCTGTCGGATGCGCCGGGATCGTATTTCTTCTGTGCCTGCGCGGGATGGCAGAGCATGCCGACCAGCATGGCGGCACAAGCGAGCATGGACGCTTTGGACATCTTGTTGGGCATCGTTTCCTCTGACGTTGATCGCCTGCGGTCCATCTGCTGCGAACCGTCAGGGCTGTCGAGGACCAGTAAGCATGATTGCGGGCAGGGTGCCAGCAAGACGGAGGGTGAGCCAGTAATACGCGAACGTCCCCTCTGCCCTTGCGGCAGAGGGGAAGATGGCGCGCGTTGCGACGATTATGATTCCTTCCCGCCGGACATCAGCGGTCCGAACAGCTCCCAGCTCTCGCCCTTGAAGCGCATCATCTGCAGTTGCTCGAGCGGGCTGAAATCGGTCGGGCTGGTCCGGATCCGGGTGCCCGGCAAATAGATACCGATTTCCATATTCAGATTGGCGGCCTGCCGCATGATGTTCTCGCGCGTGAGGTCGTCGCCGCATTGCTTCAGCACCTGGACGATGCCCTGCGACACGCCGTAGCCGAATACGGTCCCGCTATCCTCCTTGTCGCCTTCTGAAAAGTATTTATCCATGAAGGCGCTCCATTCCAGCATGCCGGGATCGTTCTTCCAGGTCGGATCCTTGGGATCCTTGATGTAGGCGGCGCTGAGCACGTCCTGGGAATTGCCATATCCCGCTGGCCTCATCACCGCGCCGACCGACGCCGACACGTTGGTGAGGATATGGATCGGCTTCCATCCCATCTCGCCGATCTTCTTGATCGCCTGCGCGGCGAATTTCGGCGTGGAAATATTGATGAAGATGTCGGGGTTGGAAGCCTTGATCTGCACGATCTGCGAATCCACCGTCGGCGAGCTGGTCTCGTAGGATACTTCGCTGACAAGGTAATCCTTGGACTTGTCGCCAAAGCCTTCGTGCAGGCCGATCAGATAATCCTTGCCGAAATCATCATTGGCATAGAGCACACCGACCTTTTTGCCGGGATAGTTCTTCATGATGTATTGCGCATAGATCCGCGCTTCGGCCTGGTAGCTTGGCTGCCAGCCCATCGTCCACGGAAAATTCTTCGGGTCGGCCCATTTCGCCGCGCCGGTCGAGACGAACAGCTGCGGCACCTTCTTGGTGTTCATGTATTTCTGGATGGCGGTGTTGCCGGGGGTGCCGAGCGGGTTCATGATGAAGAGAACTTCGTCATTCTCCACCAGCTTGCGCGCCTGCTCGACGGTCTTTGGCGGGCTGTAGCCGTCATCATAGGAGATGAAGGTGATCTTGCGGCCGTTGATGCCGCCCTTCTCATTGACCATCCGGAAATAGGCCGCCTCGGTCTTGCCGATCACCGCGTAGGCCGACGCGGGACCGCTATAGGGCATGATATTGCCGATCTTGATCTCGGTATCGGTCGCGCCGGCGTCGTATTTCTTCTGCGCCAGACTCGCGGTGGCGGTTAATGACGCGACGGTGCCGGCGAGCGCCAGCGTTCGCCAGACTTTCCAGTGCTGCATGGTGATTGTCCTCCCTCGGTTGCTCGATCTCCGCGCCGGCCCGTCTGCGCGGGCGTTGTGGGGCGGTTCGATGCGGCGAGTATGCACCAAGCCCGGGGATTGGAAAGCTTCGTTGTGACGCGCGATCGTATCGCGCCGCACCATCCGCCGCTGGGTCTATCGTCCCTTGAAGACCGCCGGCCGCTTCTCGAGGAACGACGTCATGCCTTCGCGAAAATCCTCGGTACGAAACAGCGGAAGAAGCTGCAGGAAGACATGGTGCACGTGGTCGCCAAAACTCTCCGACAACCCTGAGCGCATCATCCGCTTGGCGGCCTGTACCGCCAGCGGCGCATTGGCGGCGATCTCGGCGGCCACCACGTTGGCGCGGGCCATCAATTCGGTGTCGGGCACCACCTCGTTGGCGAGGCCCATCGCCAGGCTGTCACGCGCTGACAGCGTCCGGCCGGTGAAGATGATCTCGGCGGCCTTGGCCCAGCCGATCATGCGCGGCAAAAACCACGTGCCGCCGGATTCTGGTACCACACCGCGCTTGACGAAAGCGGCGGCGAATTTCGAACTCTCCGCCATGATACGGATGTCGCAGCCGAGCGCGATGTCCATGCCGTAGCCGACGGCGGCACCGTTGAGCGCGCAGATCGTCGGCTTCTCCATGTTGAACAGGATGATCGGCGGCGCGGTCTTCAGGTCCAGCGTCGTGCGCACGCTGTCGGCATCGCTGGCCGAGCCAATGCCGGTGCCGCTGGTCGCGCTGGTGATGTCGAGCCCGGCGCAGAACGCCCGTCCATGTCCCGTGAGGATGACCACGCGCACCGCGGAATCGGCGTCGGCGCGCAGCAGCGATTGGCCGAGCAGGTCGAGCATCTCGCGCGAGATCGTGTTCAACCGTTCGGGACGATTCAGCGTCACCGTGGCGATGCCGTGGGCGACGGCATAGAGCACTTCATCCGCTGGCGTGACGTCGGTCGACATCGGGTTTCCTCGCTTTGTGTTCTTGTTGTGGACAGCTAAAGCCGAATGGAAATTCCACGCAAGTGGCATGCATTTGCGTGGCTTGGCAGCGCCGGACAGGTTTGCTTTAGTTCGGCCGCGCGAAAGATCGTGCGTGCGACCAACAAAAAAAGCAGAGGGAATGTCCGATATGTCCACCCCCAACATCCGCGTCCTCGCCACCGATCTCGCCTTCCCCGAAGGTCCGGTGGCGCTGCCCGATGGATCGGTCATTGTCGTCGAGATTCGCGCCCAGCAGCTGACCCGGATCTGGCCCGACGGCCGCAAGGAAGTGGTGGCAAAAATTCCCGGTGGTCCGAACGGCGCCGCGCTCGGGCCCGACGGCAAGATGTACATCTGCAACAATGGCGGTTTCGGCTGGGCGCCGTCACGCGGCACCATCATGCCGGGCGCCCCCGCGCCGCATGAATATATCGGCGGCTCGATCCAGCGCGTCGATCTGGAGTCCGGCAAGGTCGAGACGCTGTTCGACAAATGCGGCGAGCATCCGCTGAAGGGGCCGAACGATCTGGTGTTCGACCGCCAGGGCGGCTTGTGGTTCAGCGATCTCGGCAAGCGCCGTGCGCGCGACATGGACGTCGGCGCCGCCTATTACATGAAGCCCGGCGCCACGGAACTGACCGAGCAGGTGTTCGGCGTGTTGCCGGCCAATGGCATCGGCCTGTCGCCGGACGAGAAGACTATGTATATCGCCGAAACGCCGACGGCGCGGCTGTGGGCCTATGATCTGACCGCGCCCGGCGAGGTCAAGCCGGCCGATGTGATCTATCGCGGCGAGCGTGGTCGGCCGATCGCGGGGCTCGGCGGCTACCAGATGTTCGATTCGATGGGCGTCGAGGCCTCCGGCAATATCTGCGTCGCCACTTTGGTCAGCGGTTGCATTTCGGTGATTGCACCGGACGGAAAATTGGTTGAACAAGTGCCGACCGGCGACCGCGTTACCACCAACATCGCCTTCGGCGGCCCCGAGCTTAAGACCGCGTACATCACGCTGTCCGGCAAGGGCGAGCTGATCGCGATGGACTGGCCGCGCGGCGGACTGCCGCTGAACTTTCTGAACAAATAAAGGACGATCGATGCCGTGGCTTGAATCTGTAACGCTTGACGGTCCTCATGCCCGGCTCGAACCGCTCTCTCCCGCCCATCGCGATGGCCTCGTCGAGGCCATCGGCGACCTCTCCGCGATCTGGTACACCGCCATTCCGACGGCGGACAAGATGCCGGCGGAGATCGACCGCCGGCTGGCGCTGCGGGCCGCCGGCGCCATGCTGCCATTCACGGTGTTCGACGCCGAAGGCCGCATCGCCGGCATGACCACCTATATGAATGTCGACGCGGCGAACCGCCGGGTCGAGATCGGCTCGACCTGGTACGCCAGGCGCGCGCAGCGCACCGCGCTCAACACCCAGTGCAAGCTGCTGCTGCTCGGTCACGCCTTCGAGACGCTGGACTGCATCGCGGTGGAATTCCGCACGCATTTTTTCAACCAGCAATCACGCAAGGCCATCGAGCGGCTTGGCGCCAAGTTCGACGGCATTTTGCGCAACCACCAGATCGCCCCGAACGGCACGCTGCGCGATACCGTGGTCTACAGCATCCTTCCCGGCGAATGGCCGACCGTGAAAGCGCACCTGACCTATCAATTGGCCGAGCGCGCGCGCTGAGATCAGGGACGCGTTTCGCCGCTTCGATAGAGGCTCACGGCTCCTAGAAGTTGAAGTACTTCTGGCGCAGCGCGTCTTCATAGAGGGTTTTAGCGGCCTTCACCTTGTTGCGAAGTTCGTCTTCCCGGAAACTGGCCGACTCCCACTGGTCGATCTCGGCCAAAGTGTGATTCACCGAGGCGAGCGCCTCTTCCTGCCTGATGGCGTCGATCCATTGTTCGACGGCGGCCTTGTAGGCTTGCTGCAGCAGATCGAGTTCGGATAGCTGGTCCTGCATGGCGTGATCTCCCGTATCGTCACGCAGTCTAGTGCGACGTTATGAAAGAACGACGACAAGGTTCATCGCAGGTGACCTGCGGGATGGGGTGAGCTGTTGCGAAACCCATCGGCGGAGGTTGCTGGGTTTCGCAACAGCCCAACTCAACCTACGAAAAAGTGTCGCTCCGCGGGTGGCCCAGCCGTAGCCCGGATGAGCCAACGCGTTCGCGCAAAGCGCGGGCGGGTTGGCGACATCCGGGACATTCAGGTGCGGAGGCGCTCCTGCCGGATGTCGTTTCGCTCATCCCGGCTCCGGGGCAGAATTATTCAGCGTGCCGGCGTCGACCGCAGCCGCGACAGCAGTGCGTGGCAATAGTCCGGCGTCACGTCGCGATCGCCGTAGAGGATGTGGTAGATGATCGGCGCCACCACATGGTCGGTCGCGCCCGGTCCTGCTGCGGCTGACGCCCGCCAATATGGCCTGCTGGGCGCTGGCCGGCTTATATCTGTCGCTGATGCCGGCCGTGGTCGCGACCACGATGCATGTCGCGTCGCCCTGGATCGGTGGCGTCGTGGTGTCGACCCTGATGCTGACCGGCGCGGTCGCGGTGGCGACGCTGCGCATCTGGCAAGCCCGGCGGCTGGTGGTGTTCGGCACCAGCGCGCTGGTGCTGGGCGTCGCCGTGTCGCTGGTCGGCATCCAGCAACAGCTGGTCGCAGTGCTGTTCGGTGGGACCATGATTGCAGGCGTCGGGTTCGGCGCCACGTTTTCCGGAACGCTGCGCAGCCTGCTGCCCACGGCCGATCCCGACCAGCGCGCCGGATTGCTGTCGACCTATTTTGTTCAATCCTATCTGGCGTTCAGCCTGCCAGCGGTCGCCGCGGGCCTGACGATCCCGTCGATCGGATTGGCCAATGTCGCCTATGCGTATGGCGTGGCCGTGATGCTGCTGTCGGTCACGTCGCTGCTGGCGGCATTGCGGGCAGATCGCTGAGCCGGCCCTGGGGGGTGTCCGGCCGATACAGCGTATCGACCGTCACCGTGCCGATCGCCCGCGAGACGCACGGACAGATTTTTGCGTTGGCCTGCTTCTGATGGTCGCTGAAAAACACGTCGCGGTGATCGATCTCGCCATCGATCGCCGTCACGTCGATGGCGCAGACGCCGCATTCGCCGCGCTCGCAATCCGACATCACTTCGAAGCCGGCGTCGTTCAGCGCGGCCAGCATCGAACGATTTTGCGGAACGACAATTTCGGCGCCGGAATGCTTCAGCCGCACGCGAAATTCCGCTGTCGGCAACAATCCGCTGGAGCCGAAGGTCTCGTAGCGCAGGTCGGATGGCGCGCGGCCGGATGCGTTCCAGGCGCGACGCGCCGCCTCCAGCATCCGCATCGGCCCGCATAAAATCGCCATGGCATCGACCGGCAGGGCGGCGAAAATGTCATCGAAGTCGAGCCGGTCCGCCTCGTCGCTGGCATGGACGATCAGGCGATGCCGCAGCAGATCGGACAATTCCTCGAGATAGGCGGCCTCCGTTCGCGACTTCATGGCGTAGTGAAGCTCGACGTCGATGCCGTCGCGGTGCCGCAACGCATGAGCGATGCCGGTGATCGGGGTGATGCCGATGCCACCGGCGATCAGGCAGTAGCGCTGCCGGGTCCAGTCGATTTCGACCAGCGAGGACGGGCTGGAAATCCGCAGCCGCGCGCCGGGCCGCAACGCCCACATCGCTTTCGAACCGCCGCGGCTGTCGGGGGCGAGCCGCACGGCGATGCGCAGCGTCTCTGGCTGGCGCTCGCCGACCAGCGAATAGGATCGCGTCCGCGGCCGGCCGTCGATCAGCAGGCTGACATTGATGTGGCTGCCGAGCGGGTAGGGTGCCAGCGGCGCATCCGGCCGCAAGGTGATTTCGCGAATGCCAGGCGTGATGTCGCGCATGGCCTCGACCACGCATCCGATCCAGTGTTCGGCAAAGCGCATCGCTAGTCTCCGGTCAGTCGGCGGTGGTGGAGGTGAGCCGCGCCAGCGCCGGCAGCAGATCGAGATGGCTGCGGTTGCGCAGCGCCAGCCGCAGATTGCGCACCGCGAGGCGGGCGTGTTCGCGCATGACCGCCTCGGCGCGCGCGCCCTCGCGATTCTCGATCGCATCGACCACGATGCGATGATGTTCCTGGCCGATCAGCAGGATGCTGTGTGCCTCGGGCAGCGCCGACTGCGCCATCACGAAGGCGCTGGGGGACGCAAACGGCATCACCGAGGCGCGATCGATCTGCCGGATCACCGGCGCGCTGCCGGATAATTCGGTCAGCAGCGCATGGAAGCGTGCATTGAGGGTGACGTAGGCGGAAAACGCCTCCGTCGTGATCGGGTCCTGCCGCACCAGCTGGTCGAGATCGGTGAGGCACTCCTTCAGCGGCTCGAGGCTGCGGGCGGAGACGCCGCGCTCGGCGGCGAAGCGCACGGCGAGGCCTTCCAGCGTGCCGCGCAGCTCGATGGAATCGAGGATGTCGCGCTCGGAAAACGCCCGCACCATGAAGCCGCCGGACGGGATCGCCTGCAACAGCCCTTCATCCTCCAGTCGCACCAGCGCCAGCCGCACCGGCGTGCGCGACACGCCGGTGATCTCCACCGCCTGCAGCTCGGAGATCCGTTCGCCGGCGCGCAGCCGGCCGGACAGGATCAGGTCGCGCAGCGCCAGTTGCGCGCGCACGGTCTGGGATACCGAGCGTTCGGAGTCGCTGTCGCTCATGATCTCACTCCGCCGCCTGCAGTCTCTGTGGCGTGGTCTCGTTGGCGACCATGCGGTCGATCACTTTTCGCGTCCACATCGCGCCGGCGTCGATGTTGAGGTTGTAGAACACCCGATCCGGATTTTCGGTCATCGCGCGCTGCTGCGCCTCGAGAATGATTTCGTCCTCGCGAAAGATCGCCGACACGCCGTCGCGAATCTCGGTGGTGAGCCTCTGCTCGGTGATGCGGTGGTTGCGCACGAACGCCCAGAAATAGTGGCACGTCGTGTCGCTCTCCGGCGTCATGGTGTTGAGGACAAAACCGTTGACGCCCTGCGAGCGGTCGCCTTCCGGCGCGCCGCTGCCGGCGGGCGCGACCCCGACGTCGATGCACACGGTGCCGGGCGCCTGGAAATGGATGATCTGCCAGCGATCCACCGGGCCGGGCTTGCCGAGCTGCGCGGCCCAGAATGGCGGCGCCTCGATGCCCTTCATCCAGCGCGTCACGGTGACGGTGCGGTCACCATGGCTGACGTCGAACGGCGCTTCCGCCACGTCGTCCTGGCCGATGCTGGAGCCGTGCACGAAAGTCTCGTGCGTCAGGTCCATCAGATTGTCGATCACCAGGCGCCAGTCGCATTTGGCGTGGATGGTCTTGCCGTCGCCGGCCCATAGCGGATCATCGTTCCAGTGCATGTCCGGCACCAAAGCGGGATCGGCCAGCGCCGGATCGCCCATCCATAACCAGACGAAGCGATGCCGCTCGACCACTGGGTAGGCGCGCACGCAGGCGGAGGGATTAATGGTCTCCTGCGACGGCATAAAGGTGCAGCGGCCCTGCGCATTGTATTTCAGGCCATGATAGCCGCATACCACGGTGTCGCCGTCGAGCCGGCCTTTGGAGAGCGGTACCAGCCGGTGCCAGCAGGCATCCTCCAGCGCCGCGATGCCACCATCGCCGCGGCGGTACATCACCACATGCTTGTTGCAGATCGTGCGCGGAAACAGCGCGTGCTTGATGTCCACATCCCAGGCGGCGGCGTACCAGGCATTCATGGGGAAGGGGGCGGTCATCGCGGCAACCTCCAATAATGGAATTCAGTATGTATACTGAAAACAGATTATCGATAGGTTATTTGCTCAAATCCGGTTTGAAAAGGCTATTTATGTATACCGTAATGCTTTGTTCATCCGTACTCACCTGTTCCTCGGGCGCCGCGCAGCGCGTCGCCGCTGCGGCGTGATGCGCCGCGGAGCCGGAGTCCCGGTTTGTCGCGCGGGCATCCCATATCTATTGACTATTGTCCTATTAAGGCTTATAGTCTCCCCGTCCTGCTCGTGAGGGGCGCTTCTCGAGGGCGCTCTTGGAGTGGAGCAGGATGCTGTGTCCCGCGCGCATGCCTCGCAAGCATGCCCCGGGAGGTTGGCGGTCACCGTCCGGGCCCACTACGGGGCTCTGCCTTGAATGGCTGGACGCGGACAGCGAAAGGCGGGCGAAATCCCGCCGGAGTGTCCTCTTCGGAGGTCACGCGCTGGCCCGGAAGAACGGTCCCCCAACCCAAAATCACCGCGGTGGCGCGCTGACAGGCGCCGCGATTCATCGTGAGATGGATCGCGTCCCTATCCCCCACCCCCGCGCCTGTCGGCGCGCCGCTGCCCCTCGTGGTGACGAGGGGGACCGCTGATACCTCGGACGCATCACGCGCCGCGAGAACGAGAGGGCGTGGCTGTAACTCTTCGAAGCCGTCGGCGTTATTTCCACCGGGCTTGCCTCGTCATTGCGAGGAGCCCTTGCGACGAAGCAATCCAGTCTTGCTGACCCCGCGGCCTGGTGGATCGCCGCGTCGCTTCGCTCCTCGCAATGACGAGCAAGGAGACGTGACCAACAAACCGCCTCAGCTCGTAGGACGGGTTGAGCGCCTTCGCGAAACCCATCGGCAGAGGGGGATGGGTTTCGCGAAGATGCTCAACCCATCCTACGTCCGAACACCAGCCTTACACTTCCCGGCGGTTGAGAAACGCCAGCCGCTCGAACAGATGCACGTCCTGCTCGTTCTTCAACAGCGCGCCGTGCAGTGGCGGGATCAGTTTTCGCGGGTCGCGCTCCCGCAGCATTTCCGGCGTCATGTCCTCGTTCAGCAGCAGCTTGAGCCAGTCCAGCAGTTCGGAGGTCGAGGGCTTTTTCTTCAGGCCGGGCACTTCACGCACCTCGAAGAAGATCCGCATCGCTTCCGCCACCAGGCGCTGCTTGATGCCGGGGAAATGCACCTCGACGATCTGGTTCATCGTCTCGATGTCCGGGAACTTGATGTAATGGAAGAAGCAGCGGCGCAGGAAGGCGTCGGGCAATTCCTTCTCATTGTTCGAGGTGATCATCACGATCGGACGCTTCACCGCCTTGATGGTCTCGCCGGTCTCGTAGACATGGAATTCCATGCGGTCGAGTTCGAGCAGCAGATCGTTGGGGAATTCGATGTCGGCCTTGTCGATCTCGTCGATCAACAGCACCGGGCGCTCGGGATGGGTGAAGGCCTCCCACAATTTGCCGCGCTTGATGTAGTTGCCGATGTCGGAGACGCGGGCATCGCCGAGCTGGCTGTCGCGCAGCCGCGACACCGCGTCGTATTCGTAGAGGCCCTGCTGCGCCTTGGTGGTGGACTTGATGTGCCAGGTCAGCAGCGGCGCACCCAGCGCCTTCGCCACTTCCTCGGCCAGCACGGTCTTGCCGGTGCCGGGTTCGCCCTTGACCAGCAGCGGCCGCTCCAGAACGATCGCCGCGTTGACGGCGATCTTCAGGTCGTCGGTGGCCACGTAGTTCTTGGTGCCGGTGAATTTCATCGAATCTGCCTTGTCATCATTGCCGGGTGGTTGCCTGCCGACACGCAACGACCGCCCGGAGGCGGTCGCGGAGGCAGCTGGAGGGGGCATACCACTTTTCGACCCCAAACTTTTCAACCCCAAGTCTAATTGAATTGGCGGTCAGGTCCAGCGGCCATTCAGTCCTTGCCGGGCGCATCTGATGATGCCGAACATATCATCGGAAGGAAAACGGCGCGGGCTCAGCCGTGCTGGATCAGTCCGTTGTCGAAATATTCGCGGGGCAATGCCGAATAGGCGACGACGCGGTCGCGGCCCTGCCGCTTGGCTTCGTACAGCGCCAGATCCGCTTCGCCCACCAGCGTCGCCTCGTTCGGCGTGCGAGCGTCGCGGTCGGAAACGCCAATGCTGACGGAGAGATAGCCGCGCGCGGCGGCGTTGGGAATTTTCAGCGCGCGGACCCCGAGCCGGACCGCCTCGGCCACGATCAGCGCCTCGGCCTCGGTCTCACCGGGCAGGATGATCGCGAATTTCTCGCCGCCATAGCGTGCCGACAGCGCCGCGGTGTTGACGGTGGCCGCGGCGACGACGGCCGCCACCCGCTTCAGGCATTCATCGCCGGCCTGGTGGCCCATGCTGTCATTGTAGCCCTTGAAATAGTCGATATCGAGCAGCAGCACACGAAATGTCGGCGTGCCGCTCATATTCGCGGCGCAGGAACGTGTCGAAGGTGCGGCGGTTCGCCAGTTCGGTCAGTCCGTCGGTGGTGGCGAGCTGCGACAGCCGGCCGTTCAAGGCCGTGAGTTCATCCTGCATCAGCTTGCGCTGGGTGACGTCGCGCAGCACGCCGACCACTTCGATCCTGTCGTGGTCGTCGGCCCGGGACGCCAGTTTGAAATTGATTTCCACCCAGGCCAGCGAACCATCATCGCGATAGGTGCGGAAAACCACGGTGCGGCTTACCGTGGGATCGGTGAGCTGTGAAGTGGCCAGTTTCACCGCGGTAATGTCGTCCGGATGCACCAGTTCGAAGCAGGAACGTCCGATCAGTTGCTGCGGATCGAGGCCGAGGACGAACGCGACGGAGTGCGAGACGAAAACAAAATTGCCGCGGCGATCCAGCAGGATCACGACGTCGGCGATATTGTCGGCCAGCAGCCGGTAGCGCGATTCCCGCTCGCGCAGCACCGTCTCCATGTTGACGCGAAACCGCAATTGCGTCGACAGCAGTGCCGCGAGCAGGATCACGCTGCACAGCAGAACCGAGGCGACCGCGATATCGCCCTGCAGGTTGCCGCGCCAGGCGGCGAGCACCCGCGCCTCGGGGATCGCCAGGGTGACGAGCACCGGGTATTGCAGGCTTTTTTCATAGCCGAAATATTTCGCGATGCCGTCGAACGGCGACACGATCTTGTAATAGCCGGCGCTGCTGTCCTGCAATTTGCCCTGGAACAGCGACGTCGCGGACAGATTCTTGCCAGCCCCCATCGACGGCCAGTGCGCCAGCACGATCCCGTCGGTACGGATCATGCTGACACCGGCCTGATCGCCAAGTCGGAACGTCTTGTAGAAATCGGTGAAATAATCGCTGTCGATCGTGGCAACCAGCACGCCGCTGAAGTGGTCGTCCTGGTCGGTCAGCCGCCGCGACAGCACGATGGTCTTGCCACCATCAAGGCGGGACGGCAGCGGCTCGCTGATACGCAGGGCCGGGTCGATATTGGATCGGTGATAGAGGAAGTAGCTGAGCTCGGGGCCATCTGGTAGCGGCAGTTGCGGTAGCGAGGAATATCGCCAGGCGCCTGCAGTATCCAGCACGATGATTTCCTGCAACTGCGGCAACATGCTCACGGTTCCTGCGAGGAACTGATTGAAGCGGTCCGGCCTTGGGGACTGGTATCTCAATAGGTCGACCATGCCGTTCATGGCGACGTCCACGGCCTGGAACGTATGCGACGCGTGCTCGGCGAGCGAATGCGCCAGATTCTGAATATCGATCGCATTTTGCGCGAGTGCCGCCTTGCGCGCATCGACGGCTTTCCAGATCACCAGCCCGAGCACGCATGCGCTCATCATCAGCACGAACAACGTGACGATGACGCCGGGGGCGGACAGCCGGCTTGGTGCATTGCTGCTTGTTATGGATGGCGGCATCAAGCGAGACTGCATTTGAGACAGATACGTGCCATCACGATGGCGGTTGTCGCTTTCATGATAGATAATAACGTCGGCATTTGCGCGCCCGCCATGGGGCTTGGTTACTGTCGCCAAAACGGTTGACATAAGTACCTGCGGTGGACTCGCGCGCCCTCAGATCGTACCGTTTGGCGGAATTTTCGGCCGGCGGCGGGCGCGGAAAGCGGTGACACGGATCGGCGCATGACGGCGGCCTGACCAGCGGCGCGTACGGTTCTACCATACGGGGCTTGACGGACGCCGACGGTCGGGCAATCTATCAATCATGTTCCTACAGTTCTTCACATCGCTGCGCGATGCTCAGGTGCCGGTCACCCTGCGCGAATACCTCACCTTGATGGAGGCGCTCAACGCCGACCTCGCGGAACAGTCGATCGATCATTTCTATTACCTGTCGCGCACGACGCTGGTGAAGGACGAGCGTAACCTCGACAAGTTCGACCGGGTGTTCGGCACCGTGTTCAAGGGCCTTGAAAGCCTGCTCGACGGTATGGAAAAGGCGGAGATTCCGGCTGAATGGCTGAAGAAGCTGGCCGAGAAATACCTCACCGAGCAAGAAAAGAAGCAGATCGAGGCGATGGGCTGGGACAAGCTCATGGAGACCCTGCGCGAGCGCCTCAAGGAACAGAAGGGCCGCCACCAGGGCGGCAGCAAATGGATCGGTACCGCCGGCACCTCGCCATTCGGCGCCGAGGGCTACAATCCCGAGGGCGTGCGGATCGGCCAGGACAAGAGCCGCCACCAGCGCGCGGTCAAGGTCTGGGACAAGCGCGAGTTCAAGGATCTCGATGGCAATGTCGAGCTCGGCATCCGCAACATCAAGGTGGCGCTGCGGCGGCTGCGCAAATTCGCCCGCACCGGCTCGCCGGACGAACTTGATCTCGACACCACCATCCGCGAAACCGCCAACCACGGCTATCTCGACGTCCATATGCGGCCGGAGCGGCGCAACGCGGTCAAGGTGCTGGTGTTCTTCGACATCGGCGGCTCGATGGATTCCCATGTCGAACAGGTCGAGGAATTGTTCTCGGCGGCGAAGAGCGAATTCAAGCACATGGAATATTTCTACTTCCACAACTGCCTCTATGAGGGCGTGTGGAAGCAGAATCGGCGTCGCTTCACCGATCGTACGCCGACCTGGGACGTGCTTCACAAGTATGCGCATGACTACAAGATCGTGTTCGTCGGCGATGCGTCGATGTCGCCTTACGAGGTGATGGTCCCTGGCGGCTCGGTTGAGCACGTCAATGAGGAGGCGGGTTCGGTCTGGCTCGAACGCATCACGCAAACCTATCCCAACGCGGTCTGGCTCAATCCGGTGGCGAAGCGACACTGGGACTATTCGGAATCCACCACGCTGATCCGCCGCCTGTTTTCCGAGCGGATGTATCCCCTGACCATCGAGGGACTCGAAGGCGCGATGAAGGAACTGGTGCGCAAAGCCTAGCACTTGCGCTGGACGCGGCGCGGTACGCCGGGCTGCTTTGGGGCCCGCAATAACGCCGGTGTCCGCGACGTTTCGATCCAGCGGAGCGGCGTGACGGCGCCGCGCCGCCTACGCAACAAGGAACACCATGACGCAAACCATTACCCGCGGCATCAAGGCGATGATCGACGAGGCCAATGCGCTGATCGAAACCATGGACGCTCGGGCGGTCATGGATGCGGCGGCGCGTGGCGATGTCGTGATCGTCGATATTCGCGACCCCCGCGAGATCGAGCGCGACGGCCGGATTCCCGGCACTTTCTCCTGCACGCGCGGCATGCTGGAATTCTGGATCGATCCGGAAAGCCCCTATGCCAAACCGGTGTTCCAGGAGGACAAGAAATTCATTTTCTATTGCGCGGGCGGCATGCGCTCCGCACTGGCGGCCAAGACCGCGCATGAGATGGGTCTCGCACCGGTGGCGCATATGGCCGGCGGCTTCGCCGCTTGGCGCGAGGCCGGCGGCGCGGTCGAGAAGGTCGAGCCGCGGAAGAAGGATTGAGACACTCCGTTGCCTCCACGTCATTGCGAGGTCAGGGAAAGCCAATTGGCTTTCCCCTTAGCGGAGCGACGCGGCAATCCAGAAGCAGCATGCGCTGAAGAGCTGGATTGCTTCGTCGCAAGGGCTCCTCGCAATGACAGCTGAACTGACAGGACAAATGATGACCACCATCACCGACCCGCTGGTCTCCACCGACTGGCTCGCCGCCCGCCTCAATGATCCCACCGTCAAGATCCTCGACGCCTCGTTCAAGTTGCCGGGCGTGCTGCCGCTGCCGAAGGACGACTATCTCGCGGCGCACATTCCTGGCGCGGCGTTCTTCGATGTCGACGCCATCAGCGATCATGGCGTCGCGCTGCCGCACATGTTTCCCAGCGAAGGCAGCTTCGCCGATGGCGTCGGCGCGCTCGGCGTCTCCAATGCCGACACGGTGGTCGTCTATGATGGCGGCGGTTGGGTCGCCGGTCCGCGGGCGTGGTGGATGTTTCTCGCCTTCGGCCATGCCGATGTGCGCGTACTTGATGGCGGCCTGCAGAAATGGCGCGCCGAAGGCCGCCCGGTGACGAGCGGCGAGGCGGATCCTGTGCCGGCCAGCTATGCGGCCAGTTTCGATCCGGGATTCGTCCGCAGCCGGCAGCAGGTGGTTGCCAATCTCGACAGCCAGATCGCGCAGCTGGTCGATGCCCGGCCGCAGGGCCGTTTTGAAGGCAGCGTCCCCGAGCCGCGGCCCGGCATGCGTGGCGGCCACATTCCCGGCAGCCGTAACGTGCCATACGCGCAGCTTTTCGACCCCATCACGGGCGCCATGAAACCGCTGGACGAGTTGCGTCAGGCCTTCGTGGGCGCCGGCGTCGATCTCGACCGCCCGATCGTCACGACCTGCGGCTCCGGTGTCTCGGCGCTGGTGCTGACGCTGGCACTGTACCGGCTCGGCGTGCGCGGCACCGCGCTGTATGACGGGTCATGGGCGGAATGGGGCATGTCGGATGGACCGCCCGTCGCGACCGGGCCGGCGTAACCGCGCTCGGCCTATCGGGCCTGCGGCTGGGGGCCCAATGCGAACGGGTCGTAGGGTTGTTGGGCCGTTCGTTGCGCGGCCAGCGCCGCGGCCCGTTGATCGGCCACGGCCTGCGCCCGGCGGGCTGCGATCCTGCGACGGGTCGCGACGCGTTGGGCCTTGAGTTTTTGCTCGGCGGCCGCGGCCGCGGCTTTCACATCGACCGGCGACGCAATCACGACTGGCGGGCCGCCCAGCGTCGCCACTTTGACCGACGCCAGGCCAAGGTCGGCTTTGGTGAGCGTCGTGATCGCCGGAGCGGCTTCCCGGTCTTGCGTCGCCGTGACCCTGGCTGGCGCGTCGGCCGGCGCAGCCGGCGCCGGTGTCACGACCTGAACCGGATCCGGCTGTGGTGGCGTCTCCTGTGGCGCAGCGGGAGCCGGCGAATCCGGAATTTCGACGTTAAGTGGGTGGACCGTCACCGCGGCGTCCGTAGCCGCGGGTGCGGAGCGCTCGTCGTCCGGCCCAATCGATGGGGGAAGAGGGTCGCGGTTTTCCGGGATGCTGCCTGTCGCGATTTCCGAAGCCGGGGGGTCGACTCGCAACGTCGCCAGCATTGGCGCGCTATCGAATGCCGGCGCGAGCGCCGCCTGGGGCGGCGTCCGCCGGGTTGGCAGGTTGGCAACCTCCTCATGCGCGGTGCGGAACAGGGCCGCGGCACCAACGCCGAAGACCAGAACAGAGACCGAAAGCAGCACGGCTGCGGCCAGAAAACGAAAACCCGGGAGCATGAACTGGTATTCCGCCTCCGCGAACACGTTGCGGGGCTCCTGAACGATCGGGGACGCGGTGAACCATACTGCGAGAGGCCCGTTTCGCGGTGGCCACGGCCGCCACTGTGGCGCGAATCAGACGTTTTCAAGATACCGCAACACCGGCGAGCCGGTACCGGAAAAGTGAACGGCTGGATCGTGGCCCACGCGCAGGCGCATTATTGCTGCGCCAGTGAGACATGTTGGTCACGCCGGACGGTCGTCACCGTAATATGACCGAAATAGGCAGTGTTTTTGCCCGAATTGTCTTGAATGCGCCGCTATCCTGCGCGATCTCACATTAACGATCCGGTGTTTGCTTGGGCTTATACAAGGGCGATGATGATCAAGCATGTTCTGACGATTTTCGCGACGGTGGCGGTTAGCGCTGCGGGTCATTCGCTTGCACTGGCGCAGGGCTATCCCGCGCCCGCGCAAAGCGGTTATTCGATCCCGGCCGACCCGTCCTATCCGCCCGGCGGATATCCGGCGGACGTCCGCGCGCGCAGCGCGAGGGACGCGGTACCGGATTTCGACGCGCTCGATGAAGATGATGCACCGTCGCCACGCGGCCGCCCGATGACGGCATTGCCGGCGCCCGGCCCGGCGATGGCCCCAGATGATTCGCGATATGGCCGTCCGGCCGGCGCTCCAGCCTATTCCGAGCGCGCGCCGCAGGGGCCGGTAATGTCGCCCGACGATCCGCGTTACGGCCGCCCGATGGGTCCGCCGGCGGTGATCTACTCGGATCGCCCCGCGACCGGTCAGCCGCAGACCTATTCCGATCGTGGCTATGATGATAACCGCGCCATCCGGCCGCCGGAAGGCGTTGGCGCGCAGGGGGGGGGCATGACCAGTTCGGTCCAGCCGTCGCAGGGCGGTGATCGCCCCGTGCAGCTCTCCGCGCTTCCGGTCGAGGAACAGCCGGAAAACGGTCCGGCGCAGCTGCCGCCGAACCTGCGCCGCCAGGAAGTCAATTTCGTCACCAAGGAGCCAGCCGGCACCATCGTGGTCGATACGCCGAACACCTATCTCTATTACGTGCTCGGCAATAACCGCGCGATCCGTTACGGCGTCCGCGTCGGCCGCGACGGCTTCACCTGGACCGGCATGCAGAAGATCACCCGCAAGGCAGAGTGGCCGGACTGGCATCCGCCGACCGAGATGATCGAGCGCCAGCCGTACCTGCCTCGCTTCATGGCCGGTGGACCTGGCAATCCGCTCGGCGCCCGCGCGATGTATCTCGGCTCGACGGTGTACCGCATCCATGGCACCAACCAGCCTTCGACGATCGGCAAGTTCGTGTCTTCGGGCTGCATCGGCATGATCAATGAGGACGTGTCAGACCTGTTCGAACGCACCAAGGTTGGTACCCGCGTCGTCGTGATGCCCGGCGGTGCGCCGCCGACGACCACGGCCTCGGCCCAGCCGATCCCCGGCCCGAATGCCAGCAACCTGCCGCCCGCGCCTTTGGCAGGTACGCAGCCAATGGCGGTGCAGCCGCTGCCGGCACCGGTCACGATCCGCTAACCCGCTTAGTGAACCAAAAAGGGCGCCGCGTGATCCACGCGGCGCCCTTTTTGTTGGGTGATTGCGGTTCTATCCCAGTTGTCGGAGCGGCTCGTTCTTCAGCCAGCCTTCAATGCCTTCGATCATCTCGCGATAGATCCGCCGGTAGCTCTCCGCCGTGACATAGCCCAGGTGCGGGGTCAGCACGACGTTGTCGAGCCTGCGCAACGGACTGTCGACCGGTAGCGGCTCGTGCGAATAGGTGTCGAGACCGGCACCGGCGATTTTTCCGGCCTGCAGGACGTGTAGTAGCGCGGCCTCGTCGACGATCGGGCCGCGCGCGGTGTTGATCAGATAGGCGGTCGGCTTCATGCGCGCGAGATCGCCGGCCGACACCAGTCCGCGGGAGCGGTCGCTCAGAACCAGGTGAATGGTGATGATGTCCGCCGTCGCAAACAGCTCTTCCTTGCTGGCGTAGTCGACGCCTTCCTTTTCGCAGGCCTCGGGGGTGAGGTTGGTGCTCCAGGCGATGGTTTTCATGCCCAGGGCACGAGCGATGCTGCCGACCTGGCTGCCGAGCTTGCCAAGGCCGACAATGCCCAGCGTCTTGCCGCCGATATCCTCGCCGACGGTGACCTGCCAGGGTTCGCCAGCCTTCATCCGGGCATTCTCGAAACCGATTTTGCGCGTCAGCTCCAGCATCAGGCCGATGGTCAGGCCGGCGGTCGGGTTGCCGACCATCCCGGTGCCACAGACGACGACGCCCCGCGCCTTGGCAGCATCGAGGTCGATCGCGGCGTTGCGCAGGCCGGAGGTGATCAGCAGTTGCAGCTTCGGCAGCGCCTCTAATACGGCACGGGGGAACGGTGTGCGCTCGCGCATGGCACAGACGATCTCGACATCCCGCAGTGCGGCGATGGTCTCGTCATTCGATGCGAAGGGCTTGTCAAACACCGTGACGTCGATGCGGTCGCCGAGCGGGCTCCAGTCGGCCAGCTTCAGCGCCACGTTCTGGTAGTCGTCGAGAATTGCACAGTGCAGCCGCGTCATGGGTCCGTCCGTCGAGGGGTGAAGACGGCAGGCACCGTCCGGGATGCGATCATGCTTACGCGCAATACCGGCGCGTGCAAGCCTGGGCAGCCCGGTCAGTCCCGGGTGTTGATGTCAGGAAGCGGGGGTAGCGGATTTGGCCCGGCAGGCCGGACCGGGGCCGCGCATATAATGCAGTTCCGGGCGGTAGGGATCGAACGCCGCCACAAAAAACCGCCGCCAGAACAGCCGGATTTCCTGGGCAATCCCGGGCGCCGCGGCGGTGCCGGGAACGGGGGATGAAGTTCCCGATGCGATGCTCGCCATGATCGGCTCCGCCTGTTTGTCGGCCAATTCTGCCGCGGGGGGCGTCCTAAATCGCCCTGATCCATCCTTGGCCGCAGTCGTTAAAATGCGGTTTGAATCGTCATAGCGGGCCGTTCTGGCGACTCGCAGCCTTAGCGAATTATTAAGCGCTGGTTGCCCTTTGCAGGCCGCGCCGCTACATCAACGGCAACCCATTTTCACCGTGACAGCTCCAGGATTCTCGATGGCCCGTCAGTTCGTCTATTTCATGCAGGGCCTGACCAAGGCCTATCCGACCCGCAAGGTGCTGGATAATGTCCATCTCTCGTTCTATCCGGACGCCAAGATCGGCGTACTCGGCGTCAACGGCTCGGGTAAATCGACGCTGCTCAAGATCATGGCCGGCCTCGATAAGGAATATACCGGCGAGGCCTGGGTCGCGCAGGGCGCCCGCGTCGGCTACCTCGAGCAGGAGCCGCAGCTCGACGCCGCGCTGACGGTGCGCGAGAACGTCATGCTTGGCGTCGCCAAGCAGCAGGCGATCCTGACGCGCTACAACGATCTGGCGATGAACTATTCGGAAGAGACCGCCGACGAGATGACCAAGCTGCAGGACGAGATCGAGGCGCAGGGCCTGTGGGATCTCGACAGCAAGGTCGATCAGGCGATGGACGCACTGCGCTGTCCGCCCGACGATGCCGATGTGACCAAGCTGTCGGGCGGCGAACGCCGCCGTGTCGCGTTGTGCAAGCTGCTGCTCGATCAGCCCGAACTGCTGCTGCTGGATGAGCCGACCAACCATCTCGACGCCGAATCCGTGTCGTGGCTGGAAGGCCATCTGCGCGCCTATCCCGGCGCGATTCTGATCGTCACCCATGACCGTTACTTCCTCGACAATGTGACGTCCTGGATTCTCGAGCTCGATCGCGGCAAGGGCATTCCCTACGAAGGCAACTATTCGTCGTGGCTGGTGCAGAAGCAGAAGCGGCTGGCGCAGGAAGGCCGCGAGGACGCCGCGCACCAGAAGACGCTGGAGCGCGAACAGGAATGGATCTCGTCATCGCCCAAGGCCCGCCAGGCCAAGTCCAAGGCGCGTTACCAGCGCTATGACGAGTTGCTCAAGAAGGCGAGCGACAAGCAGGTGCAGGGGGCGCAAATCACCATTCCCGTCGCCGAACGTCTTGGCGACAATGTGGTCGACTTCGAAGGCCTGAGCAAAAGCTTCAGCGATCGCCTGCTGATCGACAACCTCACCTTCAAGCTGCCGCCGGGCGGGATCGTCGGCGTGATCGGCGCCAACGGCGCCGGCAAGACGACCTTGTTCAAGATGATCACCGGCCAGGAAAAACCCGACGCGGGCACCATCGTCGTCGGCGAGACCGTGCATCTCGGCTATGTCGACCAGTCCCGGGATTCGCTCGACGGCAAGAAAACCGTGTGGGAGGAAATCTCCGGCAATAACGAGTTGATCCTGCTCGGCAAGCGCGAGGTCAACTCGCGCGGCTATTGTTCGACCTTCAATTTCAAGGGCGGCGACCAGCAGAAGAAGGTCGGATCATTGTCCGGCGGTGAACGCAACCGCGTCCATCTCGCCAAGATGCTGAAGTCCGGCGCCAATGTGCTGCTGCTCGACGAACCGACCAACGACCTCGACGTCGATACGCTGCGCGCGCTCGAAGAGGCGCTGGAAGATTTCGCCGGCTGCGCCGTGATCATCAGCCATGACCGCTGGTTCCTCGATCGTATTGCGACCCACATCCTGGCCTTCGAAGGCGACAGCCACGTCGAATGGTTCGAGGGTAACTTCCAGGACTATGAGAAGGACAAGATGCGCCGCCTCGGCCACGACTCCATCGTGCCGCACCGCATGAAGTACAAGAAACTGACGCGCTAAAGCGCGTCAGTAGGGACGACCGCCTCGATCGTCTGCATTGGTGCCGCAGCCGCGAGCCGCTCGTCGAATGTGACGAGCGGAACATTCAACCGGGCGGCGATGGCGAGGTGGATGGCGTCTGGTCCAGATAGTTTGGTCGCGAAGTTGCGGACCATGCGTTCGGCGGACGTCATGTCGTTAGCGGAGATTTCGATGCAATGCGTTTCTTCAGCGGCCCACCGGTCAAAGAAGTCGAGCAGCCGTTCGGCCGGCGCTTGCGACAAGCGATTGATGCGCAGGTAGCGAGAAATGGTCGCGGCGAATTCAAGTTTAACAAAGCTGCTGATGATGGGACCCGGTGTCGTCTCGCGATACCATGAGTCAGCCTTGCTGCTGTGATCGTCGCTGAAGATCAGTGACACGACCACGCTTGTGTCGAGGTATAGGTTCATCAAAATTCATCGCGCATCGCACGTATTTCAACAACCGAATCAGCGTCAAGTTTGGGGATCGACTCCCGGAACCGCTTCATCATATCCAGCATTTCAATCGTCGTTTTATTTGACGACGGCAGCGTCGGCGCCGGCCGCATCTCGACCACTGGCTGTCCGTGACGCGTAATGGTGACGTTGTTGCCTTCGAGGACTTCATCGACCAGCTTGGACATCTGGTCCTTGGCTTGGGCGATTGAACAGGTTGACATTGCGCCCTCCTGAATACGGCAATATATGGCCATATCGGATCTGGGTTTTCAACCGGCGCTGCGCAGCACACCGCCGGACAATGTCGGAGCTCGCTGGACATGGCCGACTGGAACGCGCAGCAATATCTGAAATTCGAGGACGAGCGGACGCGTCCGGCACGCGACCTGCTGGAGCAGATTCCACTGCAGGATGCGCGCAAGGTCGTCGATATTGGGTGCGGCCCGGGCAATTCGACCGAGCTGCTGGTGCAGCGCTGGCCGCAGGCGTCGGTGACCGGGGTCGACACCTCGGCCGACATGCTGCGGCAGGCCCGTGAACGGCTGCCGCGGCAAACCTTCATCGAGGCCAATATCGCGCATTGGGCACCGCCCGCTGGCACCGACGTACTGTTTGCCAATGCGATCTTCCAGTGGGTGCCTGATCACCTGAAGCAGTTGAAGCGGCTGCTGGGGTCGCTGCCGCCGGGCGGAGCGCTGGCGGTGCAGATGCCCGACAACCTCGAAGAGCCGTCGCACATCCTGATGCGCGATGTTGCGCATCTGGAGCCATGGCGCAAACAGCTCGCCAAGGCCGCCGAGTTGCGCGACTCGCTGCCGAAGCCTGGCGCTTATTATGACGCGCTGAGGCCGCTCTGTACGCGGCTGGAAATCTGGCACACGGTTTACAATCATGTGCTCGATGGCGCGCCTTCGATCGTGGAATGGGTCAAGGGTACCGGGCTGCGGCCATTCGTCGAGCCGCTGGAGCCGCCGGAGCGCAAGGCCTACCTTGCCGAATATACCGCGCGGATCACCGCCAGCTATCTGCCGCGGGCCGACGGCAAGGTTTTGTTGCGGTTTCCGAGGATTTTCATCGTCGCGGTGAAGTAAGCTGATGCGGCGAGTTGTCGCGTTACGCGACATCATCGTGTCGGGGTCACTCCGATATAAGTTCGCTCTGCAATCGCGCCGCGATTCCTGACCCTAGCGAGCCTTTACGAATGTCCCTGAATCCCGAAACGCCGTTGCCGCCGAAGGGCTTGCGGCTGCGCCCGATCCCGATGCTGATCTTTGGTTCGCGCTGGCTGCAGCTGCCGCTCTATATCGGCCTGATCGTCGCGCAGGGCGTCTATGTCGTGCTGTTCCTCAAGGAACTCTGGCACCTGTTCAGCCACGCCTTTGATTTCAGCGAACAGCAGATCATGCTGGCTGTACTCGGTCTGATCGACGTCGTGATGATTTCCAACCTGCTGGTGATGGTGATCGTCGGCGGTTACGAGACCTTCGTATCGCGGCTCAATCTCCAAGGCCACCCCGACGAGCCGGAATGGCTCA
Organism: Tardiphaga sp.; assembly: GCF_025356345.1. Taxonomy (GTDB): domain Bacteria; phylum Pseudomonadota; class Alphaproteobacteria; order Rhizobiales; family Xanthobacteraceae; genus Tardiphaga. Next base: position 13,314 of record NZ_JANXTC010000060.1, on the reverse strand, counting down.
GCCACGTCAACGCCAGTGTCCTGAAGATCAAGCTGGCGATGGCAATCATCGGCATCTCCTCGATCCATCTGCTGCGCACCTTCATCGAAGCCGGCACTTTGGGATCCGAGCGCTCCGGCAACTACACCGAGACCGGTGTGATGTGGCAGACCATTATCCACACCATCTTCATTCTGTCGGCCGTAGGCATCGCCTATGTCGACCGGCTATCGAATCTGGCGACCGAAGAGGCCAAGCAGCAGGGCGGCCACGGGCCGGCCAACAACGGCCACGGCAAGCAACACTGAGGACGATGAACCGCTATATAAAATATATGTTGGTGGTGGTCCTGGTTGGCGGCGGACCTTCCGCTCAGGCCGCCGACGCCGGCTTTACGAATTTTCTGGCTGCGCTGTGGCCCGAAGCGCAGCAGGCCGGCGTCTCACGACAAACCTTCGATGAAGCCATGCGCGGCCTCGAGCCTGACTATAAACTACCAGATCTCGCTCTGCCCGGCCGCCCTGCGACGGGGGCGCCGTCGCAGGCGGAGTTCGTCCAGGTGCCGGCGGACTACGTCAAGGAAGCCAGCATCGCCCGTCTGGCCGTGGAAGGGCAGCGGCTGCAGCAAAGGCACCGCGATACGCTGGCGGCGATCGAACAGCGCTTTGGCGTGCCGTCCACGATCATCCTCGCGATCTGGGGCCGCGAGACCGATTACGGTCGCTATGCGCTGCCCTATGACGGCATTCGCGTGCTGGCGACGCAGGCCTATGTCGGTCGCCGCAAGGAGCAGTACCGCACCGAATTCATTGCTGCGCTGTTGCTGATCGAGAGTGGTGACGTGTCGCGCAAGGATCTGCGCGCCTCCTGGGGCGGGGCGACCGGACTGACCCAATTTCTGCCGTCGGAACTTGGCAAGCATGGCGTGGACATGGACGGCGACGGGCACGTCAACATCTGGACATCGGTCCCGGACGCGCTGGCCTCGGCCGCGCAGCAGTTGAAGAACAAGGGCTGGCAGCCCGGCCTGCGCTGGGCCTACGAGGTGCGTGCCCCCGCCAATGTCGATTGCACGCAGGGTGTGCCGGAAGTGACCAGGCCGATCGGCGAGTGGCTGCGCGCGGGCTTCGTGCCGGTGCGCGGACAAAAGCTCAGTGCCGCCGAGCAGGCGCAGCCGGCGTCCCTGCTGCAGCCGGAAGGCAGTTACGGACCGGCCTTCCTGACCACGAAGAATTACTTCGTCATCAAGGAATACAATTTCTCCGACCTCTACGTGCTGTTTGTTGGCCATCTCGGTGACCGTATCGGTCATTCGCAGCCATTTGCCACGCCGTGGTCGGCCGCGCGGCAACTACGCAGTACCGACGTCGAGGCCATGCAAAAGCACCTGACCCGGATCGGACTGTACAGTGATCGGATGGATGGAAAAGCCGGGATGAAGACGCGAGCCGCGCTGGGGAACTATCAGAAATCGGCCGGACTGAAGGTCGACTGCTGGCCGAGCGTAACGGTGTTACAGGCCTTGGGCCGCGCGCAGTAGAAGGCGGCAAAAAGCCCGGCCGCCGGAGCGGTCGGGCTGGAATGATGAACGCATAGGAAGCGCGGCGATGGATCGGTTAGTCGCAGACCTCGACCGGACGCGAACGCCACACGCCGCGATACTCGTCCCAGACGCGCTGACGCACGATGCGGCAGGATGGCTCTTCGACGTATACCGGGGCGGGCGCGTAACCATAGCCATAGGCCGGGGCCGGGCGGCTGGCGGCAATCGCGCCACCGAGCAGGGCGCCGCCGATCAGGCCGCCGGCAACGCCGGCGGCGATGCGGCCGCCATCGGCCTTGGCGGCGGGGGCAACCGAAACCAGCGAACCGGCAACCGTCGCGACGGCCAGCAGGGCGGAAATTGTCTTCTTCATCTCAAGTCTCTCCTGAAGGCGCCGCAATCGACGCACGGTTAAGATTTACTCACGCTGCTCTTCGAGTTGATGGCCTCACTAAAAAGCGCCCAACCGTCAACGTCTCGTAAACGCTGCGACTCTATGACCTGAAAAAGCGGTTTTTTCGCGCCATGGCAAGGAACGCCGCCTCAAATATGTGTCAACCCGTGAGCCTTGAAACCTAGCCACAGACCCGGACGCGGCGAATCCGCCAACCGTAACCGTCCCAGAAACGCTGACGCTGCCAGAAGCAATTGTCATAATAGCCGGGTCCCGCGACATAGGCCGGCCCGCCATATCCGTAGCCGGGAGCATAGCCATAGCCGTAGCCTGGACCGTATCCGTAACGCGGTCCGGCAAGGGCGCCGCCGATCAAGGCTCCGCCAATCACGCCTGCTGCTATGCCGGCGCCGAGCCCGCGCTGGGCATGCGCGGGGGCAGGGGCCAGCGATGACACCGCCAATGCGGCAATGGCGGCCAAGGCCATCATGGTTTTCTTCATGGCTTTACCTTTCTCAAGCACCCCTCAGCAGCTAGCGCTGCGGAAGCCAGAAAGTTTCATAGTTAACTTGAATGATCAATGAACGGGAACCTTTTGATCAGTGTTCAATTGCGCACCTGGATGCCGCTTCAGGCGGATCGTTCTGCCGATTTTGCGGCCCTTTTCGGCCGTCGTCTTCTCAGCTTCGTATCGGTGCATTTGTCGCCGCTCGCCAGGCTTGAATTGCGCCAGGGCTGTAATCAAAGCCTATTTAGATCAATTCCATTTTGGCTAAAGACGATGTCGCAGTTTGGAATAGCTTGAAAACGGGTGTTTTCCTTTTGCATCCGGAGGCGCTCTTAAATATCGAAAGGGTGTCCTCACCCGCGAGACCGCCTTCCTCCCATGATCGTTTGTTCCTGCAACGTCTTCTCTGACCATGATGTCCGGAATGCCGTGACCGGTGCGCGACCGCCGCGCACGCCGGGGCAGGTCTATGGCTGTCTGGGCTGCAGCGCCCAGTGTGGCCGCTGTGCAAGAACCATCAAGGCGATCATGGACGAAGCGCTGGGAGCCTGTGCCAAGGCATGCTGTTCCGGTTGCCCGCATAGCGCCGCGCACGCTGAATCCCACGCCCTTGTCGCCTTGCCCGATCGCCCGGGCATCGTTGTCGCGGTTTAGGATCTTTCAGCTCCCGCCGTTCCGGTTTCCGGACGAGATCCGATTTCGGTTAGGACCTTGTCCCTCCGCCGTTTCTCATTTAGAACCCTTCTAAGTTTGCTGAGGGACCTGTTCATGCGGGTCCCGACAACAGGAGTGCATCATGAAGGGCGACCCGAAGGTCATCGATTATCTTAATAAAGGCGTGCGCAGCGAGCTCACCGCCATCAGCCAGTACTGGTTGCACTTCCGCCTGCTGAACCATTGGGGTCTGCTGGAAATGGCCAAGGTATGGCGCAAGGAATCCATCGAAGAGATGGTCCATGCGGACAAGTTCATTGACCGGATCCTGTTCCTCGATGGCTTCCCAAACCTGCAGGTGCTGGATCCGTTGCGGATCGGCCAGACCGTCAAGGAAATCATCGACGCCGACCTGGCCGCTGAAATCGGCGCGCGCACGCTCTATCAGGAAGCGGCGACCTACTGCCACAGCGTCGGGGATTACGTCTCGCGCGACCTGTTTGAGCAGCTGATGAAAGACGAGGAGCACCACATCGACTTCCTCGAGACCCAGCAGCACGTCATCGAGCGGATCGGCATCGACCTGTACACCCAGAAGCATGTCGGCGGACTCGAGAGCGAGTACTGATCCGGCCATTCACGATGTACGCCCCCGCGGTTGCGACGGCGGGGGCGGCATCGGGCAATCAGCGAAGGCCGCCTGCACTGCGGCTTCCGATCCCCGCAGCGGGTATTCCACGGCGGTCCTGCCGCCGATCATCGAACGCATCCGCACGTATAATCTATCCGCGCCCGGCAATTCGCTCATGAATTCCGCCAACGCATTCGGGTCCTCGATAACGATCTGCTGCTTGCCCAGCAGGACACGGGATTCGACGTGTTCGTGTCCCGGTCTGTCGTCGAAACGATAGCCCAGCACCGTGTCGCGATCGTTGCCGATCTTGAACGCGAAACCGAAGCGGATCACCGGCTTCCTGTCCATGCAGGTCAGCTGCGCGGAGGATGCAAGGGGAAAATCCTCATAGCTGTTGGACGCGTAGGCGTAGACGGCGGCGCTGGGAATCTCCTTCGACGTCACCCGGTCGATCTGTCGGGCAACGTACCATTCTCCGGATCTGGTATCGCCATCGCTGGTGACAAATGGGTCGCGGACACAACCGCCCAACGCCAAGATCCAAATCGCAACCCCTGACCACGCGACACAACGCATCACGTTCTCCTCACCCTCTGTCGATTTTGCAACCTTAAGGTGAATTATGCAAGAGTAGCGTATGGGCGCCGGCCGGCAGCTTGGCCGCAATATTCAGAGCTGCTGCCGGTAGGTGGCATCGATCTCCGCCTGGCCGACAGGCTCCCCGAGTTTGGTCTGGTCATGGACCATTTCGGAGATGCTGGGCATCACCGAGCGCGTGACCTGCGCTTCCGGCGACCACAATTTCGAGCGCATCAGCGCCTTGCCACAGTGAAAATAGGACTCGGTCACTGTGATGCTGAGCACCGCGCGCGGCAGCTTGCCGAATTCCTCCATCGAGGCCATCAGCGTCGCGTCCTGGATCAGCCGGGCAGCGCCGCTGACGCGCAGGCTGTCATCGATCCCCGGCACGAAGAAGATCAGCTGCACGTAACCGCTGCCGGTCAGCAGGTTCTGGAAGGTGTCGATCCGGTTGTTGCCGGGGCGGTCCGGCATCAGCAGTTCGGTGGGTGATGCCACACGGACAAAACCGACGCCGCCGCCGCGCGGAGAGGCGTCTACCGTCCCATCCGGGCCGGAACTGGCGATCACGCAAAACGGGGACAGGCTGATGAATTTGGTGGAATGCTGATCGAGCGTCGGCCGCGCCTTGGCGATCACCCGCGGATGCGGCGTTGGATAGATCGTCTTGAGGTCGTCCGCGGCGAGGTTGTTGGACACAGCTCATCTCCCGATGCCATCAGAGTTGAACGGTAGCACCCTGCCGCAACGCGGAAAAGGCGGATTGAGTGACCCGCTGTTTTTTCCGATGAGCCGCGCTGCGGGGCCACTGTGACGCGTCAGGGCTGATTTGCCTTGTTGGGCTGTCGCCACGGCCAATTGATGACGCCAGCGGCGTACAGGGAGCCCCAGATGATGACCGGCTGCAGCGCCAATCGCGGCCCGTGGTACCACCAGCTATTGCCGATCAAGGGCATTTCGATGCCGTCTAGCGCATGTTTGAAATTCGCCGGCCAGACGCATAGCGCGTACAGCGCCAAGGTGACACCTGCCCACCATCGCAGCGGACGGGTGACAAGCGCCGTGGAGGCCGCCAGTTCGAACAGCCCGGTCAGCATGATCAGCTGTGTGGGGTAGGGCACCCAGTCCGGGGTGATCAGCAGCAGTTTTTCAGGCACCCAGAGATGGGCGACTCCGGCCGCGACATAAAACGCGGCAAACGCCCATCGCATCACCGCGCGGCGCGTACCGCGCGATGCATCGGTGTGAGGGGAGAGGCTCATCTGCTGTCAGGACTTGTCCACGATATGGGTGGTCGGGCGGTCGCTGCCGGACGCCGTTTCCTCGTGCCATTTGCCCTTCTCGTCCTCGAACTGGATCACCTCCGTCCGGCCCGGCACGGTCTGCTCCGTCGCGGCGCGCTTGGCCGCAGCGGCGGCTATGGCACGGCTGGCGAAAGGCTCAGAGAACACGGCGCCGACCTTGTAGGCCCAGCCGCCATCATGCTCCACGATCACATAGGTAACTTCGGTCATGAGGGTCTCACTTGTGGTTATGGCGCGCGGGCGCCAGATTGGCAGCCGGGCTGTCACAACGCGCGACACCCCGAAATCGACCCAAGCTAGCCGCCGATTTCCTCCGGATTGCAAGTTTCCGACGGGACAGGCGGGGCAAAATACGGTCTCGGCCGAAGCCGCGGCAACGCGCCGCGTCACGACGTGATCCGGCCTCACATCGTGCGCGGCGGCGCGGTCTGCAACAATTCCTGCAATGGCTGCTGGTAGAATTTCGCGGCGCCGGTGGTGAGATGGCCGCGGGTCTCGGTGCTGGCCGGGATCAGCAGCAGCCGGGCAGACTTGATACGTTTCAGGTCGCGCTCCATGAGCCCGGTTTCGGGCGGATTGCGCTCGTCGTCTGCGGAATTGATGGCCAGCACGGTGGCCGTGATCTTCTCCAGCCCCGGCGAGGGATTGTAGCCACGTGAAGATTCCCACTGGTAGATGAAATCATTGGCATCGGCGATAAACGGCGCCTTCAGGCGGTCATCGACATTCTTGTCGGCGGCCTCGCCGGTCGGCGCCAGCGTCTGATAGGCCAGCGTGCCGCCGGCGGTGGCGATGCCGAACATCACGCTGGCATATTTCATCATTCCGGGCTGCGACGCGTAGTAGCCATTCTTGTAACCAGGATCGGCCCGAACCATCTCGATCAGCATTCGCCGCATCATCCAGTTGCGCGACGCCATTTCCGACGGCTGCGACGCCATCGGCACCAGCACGTCCATCGCCGAGGGATAGCGGGTGCCCCAGACCCAGGCCTGCATGCCGCCCATCGAATTGCCGATCACCAGTCGCAGGTGCTTGATGCCAAGCCCCTCGGTCAGCAGCCGGTGCTGGGCGTCGACCATGTCGTTGTAATCATATTTCGGAAACGCGGTTTTCAAGCCGTCGGACGGCTTTGCGGATTGGCCGTGGCCGAGCGCGTCCGGAATGATGATATAGTATTTGGTCGCATCCAGCGGCTGCCCGGGGCCGAACAACTCGCCGGCAAAGCCCGGTGTCAGCAGGCTCAGTGCCGAGCCGGCGGTACCGTGCAGGACCAGAACCGGCTGGCCGGTGGAGTCGCCGACGGTGGTGTAGTGTAACCGGACTTCGGGCAGCACCTGGCCGGTATGGAATTTAAAGTTCTTCGCTACCCAGTCACCTTGTTTCGGCGCGGGATAGTCGGCGGCGAGCGCCGGCAGGGTAAACAGCAGCGCAGCCATGACGGCGCGAACGAACGGCATCAACATCTCAACAGCCTCCCGGTGCGGCCGCTATCGGGCTGCTTCCGGGACAGATTAGCATGTGATGCCCCGCCTGCCAGCGCCGTTTGTGGCTCAGTCCCCAGAAGCGTCGCCGGGCTCCCGGCGGGTCTCCGGCTTGTCGGCTGGCCGGGCCATCGGCACATGGCGCCGGCCACTGACGTGAAACACTGTGTGGACCGCGGTGCCAAGCGTGGCGCATCCGCCGCGCATGTTGGGCAGGATCAGGATGGCTTGGTTCATCGTATTCTCCGATGTCGCTGCGGGGGGCAATGAGCGCACGGTTGTTGGGTGCTGGGCGAGGCCCTATCATGGTTACCGGGCGATTGAGGTCGCACCAGTCGATGGGGGGCGCCGGGCGCCGGCTGGGCTCGCCCTGGAGAGGCGCCGGTTCGCGGCGCGGCGTCGAAAATTCAAGGAAAAACGGCGATGCGATGTCTGATCGGTCTGTTGCTGCTGGTGGTGTCGTCGGCCAGTCAGGCCGCGACGTCGCAAGGCTATGGCATGGGCGGCTGGATTGCGAAATTTCAGCCAGTGATCGATCAGGCCAATGCCAGTGGCGAGCTGTTCCGCATCCAGGGGCATTGCCAGTCTAACTGCACGCTGTTTCTCGGCGTCCGCAATGTCTGCGTCGAGCGCAGCGCCCGACTGCTGTTTCATTCCGGGCATGACCGGCAGCGCAATCTCAACGCATTTTCCACCAAGCGCATGCTCAGCGCCTACAATCCGGCGCTGAGGCAATACGTCACCGGGCATCACTACATGGACACGCTCGACTTCCACGCCATCCCGGGTGCCCAGATCATCGACCGCTTCGGCTACCGGGAGTGCCCCCGAAGGTAGCGCGACGGAGCAGGTCGCGATCAGCCATCGGCCAGCTAGTCGAACCGCGTGGCGCTGCAGACGATCTTGTCGAAGCGATCGCAGTGATCGAACCGGTTCAGCGTGCACATCTGCCTGTTGCCAAGGATCAGCGTTGCCACTGCCGAACGCTGGCCGTGGAACCTCACGGCCGTTCCGGCATGGGCGATTTCGCAGAACCGGTCGGCGGCCGGCCTGCCGCACTGGACAGCGGGATTCAGGCACCAGTCGACGGGACGATTGTTCACGCGGGGATTGTTGTAGGTGATGTCGGCGAAAGCCGACGAACTCGAAACAACGACGGCGATGATGGCCCAAAGATAGTTCAAGCGATACTTCATGGCTGCCTCCTCGACATTGACGGAGAGCCAGGCGGCGCCCGGACTCTTGTGAGTAGCGGCACCGCAGGCCAGGGTTCAACGCCCGGCGTGCTCCCGGCTCGGCTTGCCTCGCTTGCCGTTGCTGGCTAGACGAGGGTGAAACCGGGAAAGCCGGAGCGTGGAGCGTTTCATGAGTGGCCAAGTGATCATCGCCGGCGGCGGCATCGGCGGGTTGGCGACCGCGCTGACGCTGCATCAGATCGGCGTGGCGAGCGTGGTCTATGAATCGAGCCGCGAGATGCGCCCGCTCGGCGTCGGCATCAACCTGCAGCCCAATGCGGTGCGCGAACTCGGTGACCTCGGTATCACCGGCGCCGATCTCGACCGCGTCGGTCTGCCGGCACGGGAATGGGCGCTGGTCGGCCTCAATGGCAACGACATCTATTCCGAGCCGCGCGGCACCGCCGCCGGCTATCGCTGGCCGCAATATGCCGCGCATCGCGGTCAATTCCACATGTTGCTGTTTGACGCGGTGGTGAAGCGGCTGGGCGCTGACGCGGTGCGGCTCGGCAGCCGCGTAACCGGCTACGCCAAAACCGCTGACGGCGTCACCGCGCGGATCGAACACGCGGACGGCACGCGGTCGGAAGACCATGGCGCGCTGTTGGTCGGCGCCGACGGCATCCATTCCGCGGTACGTGCGCAGATGCATCCGGAACAGCCGCCGATCCATTGGGGCGGCGCGCTGATGTGGCGCGGCACCATTTGGGCGAAGCCAAGCCGCACCGGCGCCTCGTTCATTGGCCTCGGCACCCATCGCCAGCGCGTAGTGATCTATCCGATATCAAAGCCGGACCCTTCGACCGGGCTGTCGATGATGAACTGGATCGCCGAAGTGACGATGGACAATGCCGAGGGCTGGAAGCAGCAGGGCTGGTTCCGGCAGGTCGAGACCAGCGCCTTCGTGCATCATTTCGATGGCTGGGTGTGGGACTGGCTCGACGTGCCCGCGATGATCCGCAGTTCCGATGGCGCGTTCGAAAATCCGATGATCGACCGCGACCCGGTCTCGACCTGGCGCGACGGCCCGGTGGCGCTGCTCGGCGACGCCGCGCATGCGATGTATCCGACCGGCTCCAACGGTGCCAGCCAGGCCATCATCGACGCCCGCGAGCTTGGTGCTGCGATGGTCGCCCACGGCGTCAGCGAAGCCGCGCTCGAAGCCTATGACCAGAAACTCTGCGGCCCGATTTCGCAACTGATCCTGCGCAACCGGGGCGCCGGTCCGTTCGGGCTGTTGAACCTGGTCGACGAACGTTGCGGCGGCACGTTTGACGACATCGACGCCGTGATCTCGCCCGCCGAACGCGCGGCCTTCATGGCCGGCTACAAGGCCGCGGCGGGATTTGCGATCGAGACGCTGAATGCGGCGGCGCCGACGATTGCACAGGGGGCGCGGGTGAGGGAGGCGGTGGAAGTATAGTAGAAGTGTAGTCCGTCGGGTGGGCAAAGCGAAGCGTGCCCACCGGCCTTCCGCCGTCTTGCGGCAAGCCGCGCGGGTGCGGCGGCTTACGCCGATCAGGGCGATGAAACCTCCCTCCAAGCTTCATGTCCATATTGGTTCTGACCTTCGTCAGTCCGAACAGTCGAGCCCGTACCGTTTCTTGAGAGCCTCGTATTGCTCCGGCGGCTCCTTCGCGAGCAGCGCGCAGCCGGTGTAATTCCCCTTCCGACGCTAGCCGGTCACATAGGTCCAATCGGCGATGTCCTTCTTCTGAAAGGCCAGTCGGTCTCCGGAAGCCAGGTTGCTGAAATTGCGTGGCGTGCTGGCGACGACGCCGACGAAGCCAGCGCCGTCCCGTTTGAAAGGGTTTACCCAGATATATTCGGCCTGGTCATGGCCGAACGGCAGCCGGATCTTCAGTGCAAAACGACCAGTCCCCGGCGGCGGCGCGCCGGCGATCGCCAGAAACCCGTCCAGCTCGGCGCGCGCCCGCTGGATCGCGTCGGTCACCGCAGGATCGCCCGACTTGACCCATGTGACGTCGTCGCGCTCGGCCGGGTTCGCCTGCTCCGCGCAGACCGCGGAAGACAGGGCCGATAGCAAAGCGATGGCCAGGAGATGATGCCACATCACGCTCGCCTCGATTAGGGAAATGGCAACTAGTAGTTGATATTCTGTTCGTGTTATGTTCGAATTGTCAAGGGCTTTGGAGCAGGCGCGCATATCTGCGGGGGAGGCGATGGCAAAATGGCTCCGTTGGATGACTGCAGCTCTGGCATTCACGGCGCCGGTCAGCGCCGCCGACAGCTTTGCGGACCTGCAGGCCGCCTATCACTGCGACGTGGTACGACGGCTGGAACAGGTTTATGCGACGGGCGATCCCCGCATCGACCTCAACCGTTATCTGGCGATCACCCTGCCGGCGCGGACGCACGCTTATGTGCAGTGCCAGATTTTCGACAATCGCAGGCGCATCCATTGCGAAGCATCGTCGGGATTCTGGCTGGCCAAAAAGGGCCAGAAGCGCACCTTCTATTTGCCGCCGCGCACCGTCGCCGCACTGGCCAGACTTGGTTTCGATACCGACGATTCCGCCGGCAACTTCAATCTCGAGCGGGACGTCGACAAATCCGCGAATTTTCACCCGCTCGCAGACCTCATGCTGCGGGCTTTGCATGACGGTTACGACGCGCGCAGCGACATGAAGCTGCAGTTCAATGCCCCGTTTGCGCCGGCCACGCCGGAGAGTTGCATTCCGGTGAGCTGAGAGATCCAGCCCGCGCCAGCGGGCCCACAATGGAGACGATGAATGTCGATGGAAATCTATGTTCTTTCAGATCGTCAATTGTCGTCGATGGAGGCTTGGCAAACGGCGGTGGACCAATCCGGTGTTGCGCTGCGGCTGTCTACCTCGACGCCTTTCGCGGACTTGCACGGCGTCTTGCCGGTCGTGCTGGACCAACGCCCGACGGGGTTCGAATGCGATCACTTCAACGCCAGGGAGTTGATGGAGGATCCGCCCGCGGAGGTCGAGTTCGACCGTGCATGGGCTTGCGCGCTGGCGTTTCGATGGGGCGGGGACGTCTATGCCGGTGCCTCCGCCTATGCGGCAGCGGCGGCTTACGCGGTTGCAACGGACGGCGTCATTCTCGACTGTGAGGAGGGGCAGTTCATCTCGGCACAGCGGGCCGTCGAGATTTCCCGCGAACTGGCGCAGAGCCAGCCGATGATCGACGAAGCCGTAAGGCGAGTTCTGGAACTGTATAAAAAGCAAGCTCCGCAATAGAGTGCAGCACGCACGCCCCGAGCGACTGGCGCTCAAATCCGTCAGTCTCGCCTGTCGCCCCGCTCCCGCTCCTGCGCGCTACGCCTGCTACATCCTCGCGCCGCTGTTGTAGGCGTCGACCAGCTGGTTGTAGTCGCGCAGCAGCCGCGGCGACGAGCCCTGGACCATCCAGCCGGAGCCGGTGTCGCTCAGCATCATCTTGTCGCCGGTCGAGTAGGGCACCTTGTCGCGGATCCGGCGCATCAACTGCTTGGCCGTGGTCAGGAACGATTTGGCCTGGCTGATGAACATCGAGCCGACTTTGGCGTCGCCCGTCGCACCCGACGCGTCGATGGCCTTGACGGTGGCCTCATAGGCCTCCACCGCCTTGGTGATGGCCGCGATGTCCGGGCTCGTCGCGTCCTCCGCGCGCAGCACGCGCTTGGCGCCGATCATCAATGCTGCCACGTGATAGCGCGCGCTGCGGCCTTCCGTGGCTTCGATCGCCATCAATTCCTCGGCCTTGCGCCTGTCGTTGATCGCCTCGACGCCGTCGCGAAGGCTCCTGTCGGCGCTCGCGAAGGCGTCCCACGCTGCGACCAGGCGCGGATGCAGCGCCTTGCCCTTGGCCATCTTGTCGTCCTTGTAGTTCTCCTGCGTGTAGTAGTCGTCGGTCTCCTTCAGCAACGGCCCCAGCGCGGTCACGGCGGTCACATAGGCGGTTGCCGCGGCTTCGAGCGCGGCGTCGCGCGGCTCCAGCGCGTTGGCGGCTTCGGCCTTCTTCTGGCAATCCGCGGTGTCGTAGATCGTGTAGAGCCCGTAGATGATGCGCTCCTTGCCGGTCGGCCCGCTCTTGCCGACCCAACTGAAATAGCGCGCCCGCGACTCGAGCGCCCGCGCCGACAGCCGGTTGATGCAGCCGACATAGGCGTTGAGCTTTTCGGTGGCGGGGGGCGTCTGGGCCGATGCCGGGTTGCCGTAGATCACCGAGGCAAGGACGAGCGCGACGGCAATCGATGCGCGAATGGACGTCATGAGTCTCTCTCCAGCAGCTTTCATCCTTGCGAGGGAGAAGGGATATCGATCCTGAGGTGATTTGCAAAGCCGCCTGAGCCCGACGTCACCTGTATAAGCAAAGCGAATTGCTGGACGCTCAGTCATTTCGATCCCGCATATCGCTCCGATTATGCGGGTACGCTTGCTGGACTAGCTGCATCAACGAAGATCTCTGTTTTCGCTCGCCGTTCGTTCTATGATCGGCATAGAAAATAAGCTTCTTGTAGAATCAATCACGGGTTGTAGAAGTTAGCTCAGCTAGGGGGGCTGATGATCAAAGCGCGGCGCATACGAGACCCGGTCCATGACCTTATCCCTTTTGGTAAGGACAAGTTTGAGCAAATGGCTTGGAAGCTTTTGGAGCTCCCGGAGTTTCAAAGGCTTAGGCGCATTAAGCAACTAGGATTTTCTGAGCTGGTCTTTCCAGGTGCATCTCACACTCGGTTTGCTCACAGTGTCGGCGTGTTCCACACCGCACGCCAACTATCAGAGCGTATAAAAGACCAACTAGGTAGCGCCAACTTTAATGAGGACCGGGCGCAAGTGGCGATGGCCGCTGCATTAGTTCACGACGTTGGGCATGGGCCTTTCAGTCATGCGTTTGAATCAGCCGCTACGGCATTTTCTCAAGACAAACATCATGAACAATGGACAGCAGAGATCGTTTCAGGAAAGACTGAGCTGCACCCGGTTCCGAAGACACCAAGTTAGGTGTTTTATGGAGCTGGAGGTGTT
>NZ_JANXTC010000383.1:0-62456 GCF_025356345.1 Tardiphaga sp. | reverse complement strand
CTGGTCGGCGCCTATTCGCTCGGCAAGGCGCAGCGGGTCATCAAACTGATCCGCCAGGCCGGCTATGACGCGCCGATCTATCTGCACGGCGCGATGGAGAAGATCACCCGCTATTACGAAAGCCGTGGCATCGACCTTGGCGACTTGCGCATGGTGAAGGGCATGAAAAAGGCCGAGCTCGCCGGCACCATCACGCTGGCGCCGCCCTCGGCAACCACCGACGTATGGACGCGGCGCTTTCCCGATCCGGTGACGGCGTTTGCCTCTGGCTGGATGCGGGTACGCGCCCGCGCCCGGCAGCGCGGCATCGAGCTGCCGCTGATCATCTCCGACCATGCCGACTGGGATGGGCTGATCGCCACCATCGGCGCCACCGGCGCCGGTGAAATCTGGGTTACCCATGGCCAAGAAGACGCGCTGGTGCATTGGTGCCAGAGCAAGGGATTGATCGCACGGCCTCTTGCTTTGGTCGGCTACGGCGACGAAGAAGAGCAAGAAGCGCTGCCCGCGAGCGAGAGCGTCGAGGCATGAACCGCTTCGCCGAACTGCTCGACCGCCTTGCTTACGAGCCCGGCCGCAACAACAAGCTGCGACTGATTACTTCCTATTGTCGCGAGACCGCCGATCCCGACCGCGGCTACGCGCTGGCGGCGCTGACCGGTGCACTTTCATTTAAGCACGCCAAGGCCGGACTGATCCGCGACCTGATCGCGACGCGCACCGACCCGGTGCTGTTCGCGCTGTCCTATGACTATGTCGGCGATCTGTCGGAGACGGTCGCGCTGATGTGGCCCTCCGCGCCTCGCTCTACTTCACCTCTCCCCACCGGGGAGAGGTCGGCGAATGCCGCCAGGCATTCGCTGGGTGAGGGGGCGGGCTCGGAACGTTGTGACGAAGGCCCCTCACCCGCCGCGCTGACGCGCGTCGATCTCTCCCCAACGGGGAGGGGTAAAGAAGGCCACAACAATCCACCGCCGCCGACACTGACCGAAGTCGTCGATACGCTGCGAACCCTGAGCAAGGCCGAACTCCCCGCCCAGCTGACGCGATGGCTGGACGAACTCGACGAGACCGGGCGCTGGGCGCTGCTCAAGCTGGTCACCGGCGGCCTGCGAATCGGCGTCTCGGCGCGGCTGGCCAAGACCGCCGTCGCCGCGCTCGGCGACAAGGATCCGCACGATGTCGAGCTGATGTGGCCGGGCCTCGCACCGCCCTATCCCGAACTGTTTGCCTGGCTGGAGGGCCGCGCCGACAAGCCGGTCAATCTCGATCCGGCGCCGTTCCGTCCTGTGATGCTGGCGCATGCGATCGAGGACAGCGATTTTGCCGGCCTTGCGGCAGATGATTTCGTCGCCGAGTGGAAATGGGACGGTATCCGGATCCAGGCGAACAGCGGGCGTGACGAGCACGGCCACCTCGTCTCGCGACTGTATTCGCGCAGCGGCGAGGACATCACCGCGGCCTTTCCCGATCTGCTGCCGAGCCTGCGGCTGCCCGGCGCGATCGATGGCGAATTGCTGGTACTGCGCGAACAGCGCGTGCAGTCGTTCAACGTGCTGCAGCAGCGGCTCAACCGAAAGGTGGTGTCGCCGAAGCTGATGAAGGAATATCCGATCCACCTGCGCGCTTACGACCTGCTGCATGACGGCGACACCGACCTGCGTGCATTGCCGTTCGAGCAGCGGCGCGCCAAGCTCGAAGCCTTCGTGAAGCAGCTCGACGATCCCCGCGTCGACCTGTCCGAGCAGATCCCGTTCGCCGACTGGGAAACGCTGGCCGCCGCGCGCGCCGATCCGGTCAGCGCGGGCGCCGGAGAGGATGCCGATGCCGTCGAGGGCGTGATGCTGAAGCGGCGCGATTCGGCCTATCTGCCGGGCCGGCCGAAGGGCCAGTGGTGGAAGTGGAAGCGCGATCCGCACATCATCGACGCCGTGCTGATGTATGCGCAGCGCGGCCACGGCAAGCGCTCGTCGTATTATTCCGACTACACGTTTGGAGTCTGGACCGCGACCGACGGCGTCGATCAATTGGTGCCGGTCGGCAAGGCCTATTTCGGCTTCACCGACGAGGAGTTGCTGCAGATCGACAAGTTCGTTCGGCGCAATACCACCGAGAAATTCGGGCCGGTGCGCCACGTCGCGCATGAGCCGGACAAGGGGCTGGTGCTGGAAGTCGCGTTCGAGGGGTTGGCGCGCTCGCCGCGGCACAAATCCGGCGTCGCGATGCGGTTTCCGCGGATCAGCCGGCTGCGCTGGGACAAGCCGCCGCGCGATGCCGATAGGCTGGAGACGCTGGAGCGATTGCTGAAGGCCGAGGCGGTCACGTGAATGCCCTCAGCCGTCCTTGCGAGGAGCCCTTGCGACGAAGCAATCCAGTCTTCCTCCGTGGCTTCTGGATTGCCGCGTCGCGGAGCCTGTCATCGGGCCGGCGAAGCCGGACCCGTTGGCTCCTCGCAATGACGGCTTCACGGTCCACATGCCCCACGGACGGCATCTTGCCCCCGCATCGCGGTTTCCCATTTGCAGCGAAGCCATTAAGATGTTCCTGACTTTACAGGAGACGATGATGCAGAACGATGTCCGGGACGTACCGGTGCGCCAGCAGGACGGCCTGTCGCGTTTTCTCGGCGGTTCACCGCTGGCAGTGCTGGGCCGGCTGATCCTGCTGTCCATCCTGGTCGGCGTCGTGCTGGCGGCGATCGGCTTCGATCCCTGGAACATCGTCACCAGCATCCGCCGCCTGTTTCAGTGGGTTTATGACCTCGGCTTCGATGCCATCAACGGGCTGTGGCGCTATTTCCTGCTCGGCGCCGTGATCGTGGTGCCGATCTGGCTGATCTCGCGCATGTTCAGCGCACCGCGCGGGCGATAGTTTCCCTTGCAGGCCGCGACTGAAACGCCGGCGCAGCGCGTCACGCATGCGCGCGTATTCGCCATCGCCGGCCCGGCGATGCTGGCCAACCTCACCACGCCGCTGCTCGGCATCGTCGCGACCGCGGCGATCGGCCGGCTCGGCGATCCGCATTTGCTCGGCGGCGTGGCGCTGGCCTCGGTGGCGTTCGACTGCATCTTCTGGCTGTTCGGTTTTCTGCGGATGGCAACGGTAGCCTTCACCGCGCAGGCGCTCGGCGCCGGCGACCGGGTCGAACTCCGCGCGATTCTGCTGCGCGCGTTGCTGCTCGGTGCGTTGATCGGCGTGACACTGATCGCGATCCGTACGCCGCTGGCGGCAGCGGTGTTCGGCATCATGGGCGGCAGCGACGCCGTCACCTCCGCGGCGCGCGACTACTTCTTCATCCGGCTGTGGTCGGCGCCGCTGATGCTGGGCAATTACGTCGTGCTCGGCTGGCTGGTCGGCCAGGCCCGCACCGGCATCGCGCTGGCGCTGCAGGTCGGCATCAACCTCATCAACATGGCGCTGACCGCGTTCCTGGTGCTGTCGGCGGGACAGGGCGTCGCCGGCGCGGCGCTCGCCACGGTGGCGTCCGAGACCATCGGCTTCATCGCCGGCCTGCTGGTGATCTGGCGTTTGCTGGCAGGCCAGTTCGGCGTGCCCCGCGACATCCTGTTCGACCGCGCGCGGCTGCTGAGACTGTTCGCGGTCAACCGCGACATCATGATTCGCACCGCGGCGCTGATTGCCGCGTTCCTGTTCTTCACCGCGCAGGGCGCCCGCGCCGGCGACCTGACGCTGGCGGCCAATGCCGTGCTGAACAATTTTCTGATGATAGGCTCGTTCTTCCTCGACGGCCTCGCCAACGCCGCCGAGCAGCTTTGCGGCCAGAGTTTTGGCGCGCGCAGCCGGCAGGAATTTTCACGGGCTGTGAAACTGGTGCTGGGCTGGAGCACCGCGTTCGGGCTCGCGGTGACCATCGGGTTCGTGTTGTCAGGCGGGATCCTGATCGACTTCATCACCACCAGCCCGGAGGTCCGCGCCGCCGCGCGCGAATTCATGTGGCTGGCGGCGCTGGCGCCGGCCTGCGGCGTGCTGGCCTATGTCTATGACGGCATCTATATCGGCGCGTCGTGGGCGCGCGACATGCGCAATCTGATGCTGGTGGCGCTGGCGACCTATCTCGCCGCGTTCTACCTGCTGGCGTCGCTGGGCAATGCCGGACTGTGGCTCGCCTTCCTGATCTTCCTGCTGGCGCGCGGCGGACTGCAGGCATGGCGCTATCCGGCGCTGGTGCGGGCGTCGTTCAGCTAGCCTCACGAAGATGTTTCATCTCGGCGCGATGCGCTATCATCGCAGTGCCGATCACCGACAGGAACAGCCCATGGATGCGCTTTCGCCGGCCGCCGATGAACACTCCCATCTCGTGCGTCCCGCCGCGATGGAGTGGCAGCCGACCCGGTTCCCGGGATGCTCGGTGAAGACGTTGCTGTTCGATGCCCGGACCGGCCTGGTCACGGCGCTGATGAAATTCGAGCCCGGCGCCACCCTGCCCGACCACGAACATGTTCAGATCGAGCAGACCTATGTGATCGAGGGCCGATTGCTGGATCGCGAAGGTCCGGCCGCAGGCACGGCATGCGGCCCCGGCGAGTTCATCTGGCGCGGTGCCGGCAGCCGCCACTCGGCATGGATGCCGGACGGCGGAGTGACGCTGGCGATGTTCCAGATTCCCAACAAATTCTACGATGCCGATGGCGGCGTGACGGACCTGGCCGGGAAGGATTGGCAGAGCGTCTGGGGCCATATCGACAACATGAAAGCCGATTGATATCGCCCGGCCGCGTTGGGGATGGAAGCCGGGCACCGGCGCAAGAAGGATTAAACCGGCCAGTCTTCCGCGGTGATTGTCGCCGCGTCGGCACCGACGATCTCCGACAGTGAATCGCGGCCGGTGCGCAGCAGCGTCGAGACCAGGTCCGTCTTGATGCTCTCGACCAGGCCGAGGCCCTTGTAGACCAGCGCCGAATAAAGCTGGATCAGGCTGGCGCCGGCGCGGATCTTGGTCAGCGCGGCACCACCGGAATCGATGCCGCCGGCGCCGATCAGCGGGAATGCGCCTTCGACACGCACATAGGTCTCCGCCACCATCCGCGTCGACAGCCGGAACAGCGGACGGCCGGACAGGCCGCCCTGCTCCTTGATCCGGCCCTGCTCGCGCAGGCTCGGCGGGCGGCCGAGCGTGGTGTTGGCGACGATCATGCCGTCGACCTTTCGCGAGCGCGCGATCTGCACGACGTCGTCCAGATCGGGCAGGCTGAGATCGGGCGCGATCTTCAGCAGCACCGGCGAATCGCCAGCATTCCGGCGGACCCGTTCACGGACGTCGATCACCCGGGCGAGCAGTTCGTCGAGCGCCGCCGCCTGTTGCAGATTGCGCAGCCCCGGGGTGTTTGGTGACGAAACGTTGACGGTGAAGTAGCTCGCCACCGGGGCGAAAGTCTCGATCAGCCGCACATAGTCGTCGATGCGATCCACCGAATCCTTGTTGGCACCGACATTGACGCCGACAATGCCGCCGTTCTGGGCCCGCCCGGCGAGCCGCCGCAGCACGATTTCGGCGCCGTCATTGTTGAAGCCGAGACGGTTGACGATCGCCTCGTCGCGCTCCAGCCGGAAAATCCGCGGCCGCGCATTGCCGGCCTGCGGCTGTGGCGTCACCGTGCCGATTTCGGCAAAGCCGAAGCCGAGCCGCAGCAGCGCGTCGGGCACTTCGGCGTTCTTGTCGAAGCCGGCGGCGATGCCGATCGGATTGGGAAAATTCAATCCGAAGGCGCGAACCGCCAATTTCGGATCATCCAAGCGTGGCCGCGATGGCGGCAGCATCCGCAAGCCGCGAATGGCAAGGCGGTGCGCATCCTCCGGATCAAACCAGCGCATGACCGGCAAGGACAAGGCATCGAAAGCGCGAATCAAGATTGCAACTCCGGAATATCGTGGCCGCCATCGGAACGCGACCGCAGTTCGAGCACGGCGGTGACGGCGCCGAGGTCGAGTTCACCATAGAGATGCGGAAACAGGTCATCGCCGCGGGATGGCTCCCAGCGCAAGGCGTCGCCAAGCGCATCGGCATCCACCGCGATAAGGAACAGTCCGATCTGGCCGGCATAATGTTTGCGCACGGTCCCGGCGACCTGCGCAGCGGTGGAAAAATGGATAAAGCCATCGCGGGCATCATCCGCGCTGCCGCGGTAGACGCCCTGCCGCTCGGCCTCGCGCCAGTTCGACGCCGGGCAAATCTTGTAGATGGTTCGCACCCGCTCGGACTTCCTGCTGTGGTGGATTGTCGCGGACGCCCGCTTGGCCGGAGTCTGCCGCCGACCGTATCGACCGTATCGCTCCACTTCAAGGCTGACATTTTTTTAGAAAACCCTGTTGCGAAAATCAGGCAATTGCGGCAATAATTCCTAGATTATATCATCTTCACCGCCCGGCCATTCCGGGCCAGGGGACCGCAACCATGCTGACTCACGCCCAGATCTGGGGTGCCCTCGACAAGCTCGCCGAACGCAACGGCATGTCAGCCTCCGGCCTCGCCAAGAAGGCCGGGCTCGACTCCACCACCTTCAACAAGTCCAAGCGCATCACCAATGATGGCCGCGAGCGCTGGCCATCAACCGAATCGGTGTCCAAGGCGCTGGCAGCCACCAACGTGCCGATCGACAGTTTTGTAAGTCTGATCGAAGGTACCAAGCGGATCGTGCAGTCGGTGCCGCTGCTCGGTTTCGCGCAGGCCGGCCATGGCGGCTATTTCGACGATGCCGGCTTCCCCGCTGGCAGCAAGGGCTGGGACGAGATCGGCCTGCCCTCGGTCAATGACGAACACGCTTATGCGCTGCAGATTTCCGGCGATTCGATGAAGCCCGCCTATCGCGACGGCGACACCATCATCGTCTCGCCTGGCGCGCAGATCCGCAAGGGCGACCGCGTCGTGGTCAAGACCCGGGACGGCGAGGTGATGGTCAAGGAACTGAAGCGCCGTACCACCAAGGTGCTGGAGCTGCAGTCGCTGAACCCGAACCATGTCGACCGCAGCTTCCCGGCGTCTGACGTCGAATGGATCGCAAGGATCGTCTGGGCGAGCCAGTAGGACTTGGCGCGAACGTAGCGACGCGCACTTCCTTCCTTCTCCCCTTGTGGGAGAAGGTGGCGCGGGCGAAGCCCGCGTCGGATGAGGGGGTTCGGAGCTTGGGCCCCCCTCACCCGTCTCGAACGCTTCGCGTTCGATCCACCCTCTCCCACAGGGAGAGAGGGGGACGATAGGGCGCCGACTATCTTTAAGCGCTCCTCGCCAGGGCGCCGTCGATCATCCCGATCGCATTGGTTACGCCATAGACGGCGACGAACGAGCCGAAGCGCGGACCCTTCTCCTGGCCGAGCAGCACCTGGTACAACATGTTGAACCAGTCCAGCGAGACGCCGGGACGGCCATCCTTGGCCAGTTTCTTGTGGTCGAGGAACGGCTCGCGGCGGCCGATCTCGTAGACCGCGTTCTGGATATCTTCCGGCGTCGCCGCTTCCGGCAATCCCGACAGCGCGTCGCGCAGATCCTGCAGCGCCACGCGCTCGTTTTCGGTCGGCTCGCGGAAGGTCTTGGTCGGCGCGACGAAGTCGCGATAATAATTGATGGCGTAGCCGACCATGGCGTCGAGCCGCGGATGGGTGGCCGCGCTGACGCCGGGCCGGTAGCGGCGGATGAAACCCCACAGCGTCTCGGCATTCTCGGCGTTGGACGACGACACCAGCGTCAGCAGTAGCTGAAACGTGACCGGCATCTCCGCCACCGGCGGATCACCGGCATGGATGTGCCAGGCCGGGTTGGACAGCCGCTGCTTGCCGTCCTGCTTGGCAAAACCTTCGACGAATTGCTGATACTCGTCGACATTGCGCGGGATCACGTCGAAGAACAGCCGCTTGGCCGCCTTCGGCTCGCGGTACATGAACAGCGACAGCGATTCAGGCGAAGCGTAGCGCAGCCATTCGTCGATGGTCAGGCCGTTGCCCTTCGATTTGGAGATCTTGCCGCCCTTGTCGTCGAGGAACAGCTCGTAGATGAAACTCTCCGGCGGCGTGCCGCCGAGTGCCGCACAGATCCTGCTCGACAGTTTGACGGAATCGATCAGGTCCTTGCCAGCCATCTCGTAATCGATGCCGAGCGCCGCCCAGCGTATCGCCCAGTCGGCCTTCCACTGGCACTTGACGTTACCGCCGGTGACCGGGGTCTCGACTTCCTCATGGGTGTCGGGATCGAGATAGGTGATGGTGCCGGCGCCGACGTCGCGGCGGATCATCGGCACCTGCAGCACCACACCGGTGGTCTTGCTGATCGGCAGGAACGGCGAATAAGTCGCGCGGCGATCCGGACCCAGCGTCGGTAGGATCACGTCCATGACCTTGTCATAGACCGCGAGCATTTTCAGCAGCGTCGCGTCGAACCGGCCGGAGGTGTAGTAGTCGGTCGACGAGGCGAATTCATAGTCGAAACCGAAGTGATCCAGGAAGGCGCGTAGCCGCGCATTGTTGGCGGCGCCGAACGACGGATATTCGTTGGAGAACGGATCCGGGATGCGCGATAGCGGCTTGCCGAGATGCGCGGTCAGCATCTCCTTGTTGGGCACGTTGTCCGGCACCTTGCGCAGGCCGTCCATATCGTCGGAGAACGCGATCAACCGGGTCTTGATCTTGTCGTCGGTCAGCACGCGGAAGGCATGGCGCACCATGGTGGTGCGTGCCACTTCGCCGAAAGTGCCGATATGCGGCAGGCCGGACGGACCGTAGCCGGTCTCGAACAGCACTTCATCCTTTGGCTTCTTCTTCAGCCGCGCAACGATGGCCTTGGCCTGTTCGAATGGCCAGGCGTTAGACTGTTCGGCAAGCGTACGCAGGTCGCTCGCGCTGGGTAGATCGATCGTGGACATCAAAAGGCCTCCGGGCCGCGGAACCTAGCGGCTCCGCAGCAAAATGCCAAACCGCCGATATGGTCGATTTCAGAACGGACTGATGGAAAAATACCGCAGCCACAGATCGGTGTAGCGGCCTTTCTCCCACACCCGGAACAGCGCCCAGTTCAGCGCCTGACGCAGCGTGTCATTGCCCTTACGCACGGCAATGCCGATGCCCTCGCCAAAATAGCGGGTTTCGAGGAAGGGGCCGCCGCTGAAAGCGCAGCAATCCGCTGAATCGGTGCCATTGATCCAGAACGCCAGCGCAATCGCGTCACCGAAGATGAAATCGACTTCGCTGCGTTTCAGCGCCTGCCGCAGCGCGTCGTCATTGGGGTAGGAGGTCAGTACCGCGTCGGTAAACATCGCCTTCAGATAGGCGTCGTGCGAGGAGCCCGCGATGGCGCCGACCTTTTTGCCCTCGAGATATTCCGGCCGGATTTCCGGCATGATTGCGTTCTTGCGCGACACGAAGCGGGCCGGCGCGCGGTAATAGGGATCGCTGAAATCGACGCGGGCGCGAATCTGCGGCGTCACCGCCATCGAGGCAATGATCGCATCGCCGCGGTTGCTGGAAATGGCGTCGAGCATGGTTTCGAAGCGTCGCATCTGGATCGTGCAGGTGACCTTGATCTCCTCGCACAGCAGCCGCGCCAGATCGACATTGAACCCGGCGGGATTGCCATCCGGCCCGGTGAAGTTGAAAGGCGGGTAATCGGTCTCGGTCAGGAAGCGGATCACGGTGATACGTGACAGATCGGGCCGGTCCGGCCGGCGTCGCGGATCCCAGAAGCCCGGCACGGCCTGCGGGCCGGGCTGAGTCACGACGGGCGCAACGGCCTGCGCCATCGCGAGTGAAAGGGGCGCCGTCGCTAAAATGAAAATACCCAGCAGGAATCCAGCCGGCGCGATCCCGCGACTGTGCTTTCCTGTTAGCCTAGTATTGATAGCATTAACCATCTGTGGTTGCATGTCCGGGCACTTCGATTGCCGGTCTTATAGACCATCCGGCATCCCGGGCGAGTGCGTTTGTGCGGGGATTGTTGCGTTGGGGGCGTCGCATGGCCCTTCCGGTCCATGTCACAGGGCGCAGGGCGGGAATGACATGGCCGCGCGACCAGCGGACCGGACCGGCCATTGCACGCGAATTGCCCATCTTTCCGGCCAAGCCCACGATTTCCCGGTCACACAACGACAACCACGCTTTCGAAGAAGGACCGGCCGACGAACTCGATTGCCTGCGCCACGTGCTGACGCCCGATGTGCTGCGATCCGCCGAGCTTCGCGCCCGGCAACTCGGAATCGGCGCCGATCAGGTGCTGATCCGACGGGGTGTAATCAGCGAACACACGTATCTTGAGCATTTGTCGCAGCACACCGGTATCGCGCTGGACGACCTCACCACCGCCAATCGCGCCGATTGTCTGCTCGCCGACCGGCAACTGACGCTCGCCGCGGCCTCCGGCATCTGTCCGCTGCGGCGGAATGACGGGCCGATCTGGCTGATCGCGCCACGCGGGCGCGCGGCGCGCATGCTGTCCCGGCTGGTGGTGGCCTATCCGCATCTCACCCGACGCCTGCGGCTGATGTCTTCGGTCGCGTTGCAGCGGTTCCTTACCGAACAGGGCGGCCGGGCTGCGCTGGCCCACGCCGCAACGCGCGGCCTGCATGATCACCATCCGGCGCTGTCTGCCGCACCAGCCAAGGAGCAAAGCGGTCCATGGCCAAGCCGTCTGCGGCGCGGGTGTGGCGTCGGGTCTATGGTGCTGCTGCCCACTGTCATGGCGCCGGGCCTTTGCAGCACCGCACTGGCGCTGTGGTTCCTCGGCTATGCTGGATTACGGCTGGCCGGGGCGTTCTGGCCCCGCCGACCAGAGCGACACCTGCCGCCGCTGCCGGAGCGTTGCCTCCCCGTCTACAGCGTGATGGTCGCGCTCTATCGTGAGGCCAGTTCGGTCGCACGCCTGGTGCAAGCCATCGAGGCGTTCGATTATCCCCGCGAAAAGCTGGACGTCATTCTAGTGATCGAGCCGGACGACCAGCAGACCCATGCTGCCATCAAACGGCTTGGCTTCAGGCCGTATCTGCGCCACCTCGTCGCACCGGCGGTGGCGCCCAAGACCAAACCGAAGGCGCTAAACTGGGCGCTCCCCTTTGCCCGCGGAAGCTTCGTCGCGGTGTACGACGCCGAAGATCATCCCGACGCCGGTCAGTTGCGCGCCGCGCTCGACGCGTTCCGCCGGCACGGCAGTGACGTCGCCTGCGCCCAAGCCAGCCTGTGCATCGACAACGCCACCCACAGCTGGCTGTCGCGGATGTTCGCGACCGAATACGCCGGACAGTTCGATCTCTATTTGCCAGGCATGTCGGAGATGCGACTGCCGCTGCCGCTAGGCGGTTCGTCTAACCATTTCCGCACCGACATTCTGCGCGAAGTCGGGGGCTGGGACGCGCATAATGTCACCGAGGACGCCGATCTCGGCTTTCGGCTGGCGCGGTTCGGCTATCGTTCGGTCACCTTTGACTCGACAACATACGAGGAAGCGCCGATCCACTTTCACCCCTGGCTGCGGCAGCGCACGCGATGGATGAAGGGATGGCTGCAGACCTGGTGCGTCCACATGCGCCGGCCGCGGCAGCTATGGCGCGAGGCGGGCGCGCGTGGCTTTGTCACGCTCAATATCCTGGCCGGTGGTAATGTGGTGACCGCTCTGGCCTATCCGCTCATGCTCGGCCGCCTCGCGATCGAGTTGCAGGGGGCGGCGTCCGCCAGATGGTACGGCTGGCCGTTGCTACATGTGGTGGCCCTGTCCACTGCGATCGTCGCGACGCTGGTGGTCGGCTGGCTGGGGCTGGGCAAACGCGGGCGCCGCCGCGACAGTTGGATCCTGGCCCTGACGGGCATCTATTGGCTGTATCTGTCGATCGCGGCGTGGCGCGCGGTGTTGCAATATATCTGGGCGCCGCACTACTGGGAAAAAACCGAACACGGCAAGGTCGGGCGTACCCATGCCCAGTTCAGCGAGATTGCCCAGCCCGCACCTCGGTCAGTTCACAAATAGCGTTTCAGCTCTGTCGCCGCCGCGTCCGGGGCGCGCTTCAGGTTGAACGGCGACACGAACTTGCCGTCGCGGTCCATCAGATAGATCAGCGCGGTGTGATCCATGGTATAATCACCGTCCTTAAGTGGCACCTTCTTGGCATAGACCCGGAAGCTGGAAATCACCTTGGCGACCGCCTCCGCATTGCCGGTGAGGCCCTGCAGGTGCGGATCGAAACTCGACAGATATTCCTTCATGGCGGCGGCCGTGTCGCGCTCGGGATCCACCGAGACGAAATAGGCGTTGACGCGACCGGCATCCTTGCCCATCGCGCGCAGCACCTCGGAAATCTCGAACAGAGAGGTCGGGCAGACGTCGGGGCAATGGGTGAAGCCAAAGAAGATCAGCGACGGCTTGCCCTTCAGATTCTGCTCGGTGACCGCCCGGCCGGCCTGGTCGGTGAGTTGGAACGCGCCGCCGATCGAGGCCGGCGCGGTGACGCTGCGAAAGCCACCCGTCAGCCACAGCACGATCAGCAAACCCGCCGCGAGGCTGCCTGCAAACGCGGCAATGATGACCAGCGGCCTGGTGGTGCGATCCGTCATGCGATGTCCCTTGAATGGCTCAGATGCAGGCGGCGATGCCCGACTTGATGATTTCGAAGAATACCGCCGTGCCGTAATGCACCCACAGCGCCACCGCGCCGGTCAACGCGACGACGGTGAAAACCGCCGCCGCCGAGACAATGGCCATCGCCACCCGTGATGGACGCCCGGGCACAGCGACGGTGGTTTGCGAAACATTGGGCTGCGGCATCCGACAATCCCGACCGGGCACGGGCGAACCACCCGCCTACCCCGTCCAGATAGAGCCTGCCGCCGCGACCGGCAAGCGCCGGGCGCGGCGCATGCATCACTTCATACTGAAGGCGGTGACGTTAATGGTGCGCCGAGGCCTGGGCATCCAGATAACAAGGCTTGTACATGCCGGTGAGTTGCCGGCCGCGCAGAAAGATCATCCGCGGCGTCAATCCGCCGCGGTTCGCGATCCAGCGCCGGACTGGCGATGGATACATCGAATACAGCATTTGCGTGGCTTCAGGATTGGTAACCGCGCGGCCATTGGCGCCGAAATCCCAGGCCGCATGAAAGCCCAGATTGGCGTTCGAGGTCACGCAGATCTTGTCATGGGGAACTGCGCCGAGCACGATGGTGCAGGCCGAGGCGCACAGGCCGTCGATGATCACCGTCTCGCCGGAACTGCGCAGGCCCTGATACTTGTCGACATAGGTCCCGATCCGTCCGCCGCGATCATCCGCGATGCGGACCACTGCGTGACTGGCCCCCATCCCCGCGAACAGCAACGCCGCCGCGAGCAACCCCGTAACGAACTTCATGACCTGCCCCAGTTTGAACCGAAGTCGACGGACAATCGAATCTGCCCTGATGACGCAGGACTTGATCAGCGTGTTGCCTGAGGGCGTTTTTGTCCAGACACGCATGAGGCCTCGCACGCGATTCAAATCGAGTGTTGCAAGCGAGATGCAGTCGCGCCGGCGGCGCCGAACTGGAACAGCGATGATGTCGCGCGATGATTCCGATTGCCAGCATGAAGTCCTCGCGCTTCAATCGTTGTTAACAAAATTGGGGGAGCGAATGACGCAGGACGCGGACGTCATTGTGGTCGGCGGCGGGCTGGCTGGCCTGGTCGCCGCCACCGAAATCGCCGATGCCGGCAAGCGCGTCATCGTGCTGGATCAAGAAGGCGAGCAGAATATCGGCGGCCAGGCGTTCTGGTCGTTCGGCGGCCTGTTTCTGGTGGACTCACCAGAGCAGCGCCGGCTTGGCATCCGGGATTCCATCGAACTGGCGATGCAGGACTGGAACGGATCGGCCGGCTTCGATCGCGACGACGATCACTGGCCGCGGCGCTGGGCGGAAGCCTATGTCGCCTTCGCCGCGGGCGAAAAGCGCGACTGGCTGCGCGCGATGGGACACCGCATCTTTCCCGTGGTCGGCTGGGCGGAGCGCGGCGGTTATGACGCGATGGGCCACGGTAATTCGGTGCCGCGCTTCCATGTCACATGGGGCACTGGCCCCGGCATTGTCGAACCGTTCGAGCGCCGCGCCCGCGAGGCGCAGAAGGACGGCCGCCTGACATTCAAATTCAGACACCGCGTCGATGCTCTCGACATCACCCATGGCACCGTCGATGGCGTCAGCGGCACCATCCTCGCGCCCAGTACCGTGGCGCGCGGCGAGAGCAGTTCGCGTGAGGTGACCGGCGAATTTTCGCTGCGCGCGCAGGCGGTCATCATTGCGTCGGGCGGGATCGGCGGCAACCACGAGTTGGTGCGGCAAAACTGGCCCGCGCGGCTAGGGCCGCCGCCCCGACGGATGATTTCCGGCGTGCCCGAACATGTCGACGGCCGCATGATCGGCATCACCGAGGCCGCCGGCGCGCGGCTGATCAATCGCGACCGGATGTGGCATTATGTCGAGGGCCTGCAGAACTGGAATCCGATCTGGCCGAAGCACGGCATCCGCATCCTGCCGGGGCCGTCATCGCTGTGGTTCGACGCCACCGGCAAGCGGTTGCCGGCGCCGCTATTTCCCGGCTCCGACACGCTGGGGCAGCTGCACTACATCCAGTCAACCGGCTACGACTATTCCTGGTTCATCCTGACACAGGCGATCATCAAGAAAGAGTTTGCGCTGTCAGGCTCGGAGCAGAACCCCGACCTTACCGGCAGGAGCTGGCTGATGACCGCGCGCCGCGCCATCAACAAGCGCGCGCCGGCGCCGGTCGAGGCGTTCAAGGACCACGGCGTCGATTTTATCGTGCGCGACAATCTCGATGATCTCGTCGTCGCTATGAATGCGCTATCCGGCGACAATCTTCTGCGGCTCGATCACATCCAGACCCAGATCGAGGCGCGCGACCGCGCCATCGCCAATCCTTACGTCAAGGACGCGCAGGTAATGAACCTCCACAACGCGCGAAAATATATCGGCGACCGTCTGATCCGCACCGCGAAACCGCACCGCATTCTCGATCCCGCGCACGGCCCGCTGATCGCGGTGCGGCTCAATATCCTGACGCGAAAAACGCTGGGCGGTTTCGAAACCGACCTTGATGGCCGCGTATTCGGCCAGAACGGCGAGATCATGCCCGGCCTCTACGCGGCTGGCGAAGCCGCCGGCTTCGGCGGCGGCGGCATGCATGGCTACCGCTCGCTGGAAGGCACGTTTCTCGGCGGCTGCCTGTTCTCCGGCCGCGTCGCCGGACGCGCGGCGGCAAAGGCTTTGGCGTAGGCCCGCGCGCCCTACGCGGCGCGGGCCTGCTCCTCCAGCGCGATGGCGTGCATGATCTCGAAGACGCGTTCGCCTTGCATGCGCCGGGCGTCGAAGCCAGTTATCGCCGCGATGCCACCGAACAGTTCGACGTCCTCGCGCGAATCACCGACATAGCCCATCGACCATGACGGAAAGCCGCGGCACGGCGCCGGCTCAAACGCCAGAATCTGGACCTCGCCGTGGCGCGGATCGCGCTGGATCCGCTCAAAAGTGGCTTCGACATCCGGCAGTTCGCCTTCAAGCACCTGCGCAAAGATCCCGTGGTTGAAAATCAGCGCGCCGGTGATGTCGGCGCGCGCATTATTGACGCGCGACGTCGCCAGGATCGAGGCGATCGCGTCGGCGACTTCCGGCGGTTTCCCGATGACGTGATTATTGCTGTAGTAGACGAGACGATAGAGATGGGGCATGTCCGGACTCCGGTCGAGATGATTCAAGGCGAGACATTCACGACGCGCTGTCGAGGTCCTGTTTGCTCTGATGCGACCGCAGGAAATCGACGATCCGGTCCGGCGGCAGCGGCCGGCTAATCAGGTAGCCCTGCACATCGGTGCAGCCATCGGCGACGATCCGAGCCATCTGCTCCTCAGTCTCCACGCCTTCAGCGGTGGTGGTCATGCCAAGGCTTTGACCGAGCGCCGCGATCGC
The DNA here is from genome assembly GCF_025356345.1 of Tardiphaga sp. Classification (GTDB taxonomy): domain Bacteria; phylum Pseudomonadota; class Alphaproteobacteria; order Rhizobiales; family Xanthobacteraceae; genus Tardiphaga. The sequence goes on along the minus strand of NZ_JANXTC010000383.1, from coordinate 46,517 downwards.
CCGCACGATCGCCATGCTGTTGGGATCGTCGATGCTGGCGCGGACAAAGGACTGGTCGATCTTGATCTTGTCGAACGGAAAGCTGCGCAGATAGCTCAGCGACGAATAGCCGGTGCCGAAATCATCCATCGAGACGCGCACGCCGATCTTGCGCAGCCGGCGCAGCACGTCGAGCGCTGATCTGTAGTCACCGACCAGCACGCTTTCGGTAATTTCCAGTTCCAGCCGTCCCGGTTCCAGACCGCTCTCCGCCAGCGCCGATAGTACCGTCGCCGCCAGACCGGTGCCGCCGAACTGGATTGCCGACACGTTGACAGCGATGGACAGCGGCTGCGCCCAACCGGCGGCTTCGCGGCACGCGGTCCGGATCACCCATTCGCCGATCGGGACGATCAGCCCGGTTTCCTCGGCAAGCGGAATGAAATCGGCCGGCGACACCAGCCCCCTGGCCGCACTATTCCAGCGCAGCAACGCTTCGAAGCCGGTAATCTGTCGCGACTGCAGATTACATTGCGGCTGATACACCAGCGCGAATTCCCGCATCGCCAACGCGCGGCGCAGCTCGATCTCGAGGTTGCGGCGCGCCTGCATTTCCTCATCCATCGCGGGTTCAAAGAAGCTGTAGGTGCCGCGCCCCTCCTGCTTGGCGCGGTAAAGCGCCAGATCCGCGTTCTTCAGCAGGGTATTGCCATCGTCGCCGTCGGCGGGGCTAAGTGCGATACCAACACTGGCGCCGACATTGATGAGATGGCCTTCGAGCAGATAGGAGCGTCCGATCAGATCGACCAGCCGCTTGCCCAGCTTGGCCGCGGCATGCGGCTGCGCCTGTGCGGTCTGCACCACACAGAATTCGTCGCCGCCGAAACGCGCGGCGAGATCGTCGCGCCCCAGCGCCGAACGGATGCGCTGCGCCACCATACGGAGCAACGCGTCGCCGACATGATGGCCGAGGGTGTCGTTCACCAGCTTGAAGCGATCGAGATCGATCGCCAGTACCGCGACCACCTCACCGTCGACCCGTCGGGTCAGCAACTCGCCGAGCCGCTCGCGCAGCAACAGTCGGTTGCCCAGCAGCGTGAGCGTATCGGTGCGGGCCTCCTCGATGACGCGCGCCCGCTCTGCGCGTTGCTCGGTGACGTCCTCGAGCGTGACCAGACGTCCCTGCGGCAGCGCCGTCTGCCGCAACAGCACGCTCCGGCCACCGACATGCAACAGGGTGTCAGCGGGCTGGCGCAGCAGCGCGAAGCTTTCAAGGCCGGCATACAGTAAAGCTTTTTCCTCGTCGCCCCTGAACATGGAATCGAAATTGGGATTGCTGAGCAGGATTTGGTTTCGCTCATCCAGCACGACGACGGATTGATGCAGGTGGGCAAGCACGCTGCTTGCGAGATCCACGGCAGTGAAATCTTCGGACGGCGCCAACGGGGTCATTTCGAGCGTTGCAAGATTCATTGGGTTCACGGCGCCATGGCTGTTCGGCGTCGAACCTAGGTCGGCTCTATTTCAAATAGGTAAATGGACGCCACACATTTTTTGCGTGTATCAGCGGACGGAACTACATTGCAGTTCCTGTGTTTGGTCGCCGACCGATTTCAATCCATTGGCCTGGCCACGCCGATGAGGGGCAGCTCGTGGCCTACCGTTCCTTTGCCATCGCCATCGATGTTGCACACCAAACCGCGAGATAAGGAATGGGAGGGGTAGATGCCGCACCGGCCGTTGATAAGCGATCTGAATGCTGGAGCGGGCGGAGGGAATCGAACCCTCGTATGCAGCTTGGGAAGCTGCCGTTCTACCATTGAACTACGCCCGCATCGTCGCCTCGCCATCATCTAGCCGAGACTGGACGATCCGCCAAGCCGCTTGATGTCCGCGGCGCAGCATGGGACCGGCGGATCAGCCCGAACGCCAGATTCCGGATGACGGCGCCGTTTCAGGTGCTAACATCGTCTCGGGATGGCAGGGCGTGAATACACATTGTTCGATACGCCGGTCGGCCGATGCGGCATCGCATGGGGCCGGGCCGGAATCGTCGGCGTGCGGCTGCCGGAAGCCCGCGAGATCGAGACTCGGCGCCGCCTGTTGCAGCAATTTCCCGAGGCCCGCGAAATGCGGCCACCAGCCGAGATCGAGACCGCGATCGAGGGCATCGCCACGCTACTGCGCGGCGAAACCTGCTTTCTCACCGAGATCCTGCTCGACATGGCCCACCTGCCGCCGTTCAATCGCCGTGTCTATGATACCGTACGCTTGATCCCGCGCGGCCAGACCCGGACCTATGCCGAGCTCGCAGCCCGGCTTGGCGCCAGCGGCGCGATGCATGCCGTCGGCCAGGCCATCAACCGCAATCCTTTCGCCATCCTGGTACCTTGCCACCGTACCCTCGCCGCCGCCGGTCAAACCAGCGGCTTTGCCGGCAATGCCGGGACCGTTACCAAATTCCGGCTGCTGTCGATCGAGGGCGCGCTGGCCGATCGCGGCCCGTCGCTGTTCGATGCCCTGCTCTCCGGCGCGCCACCGCGGGCGCCGAGCTAGGTTTTCGGGATGACAGCGACCACGATCTTGCAGCGCGGCGCGGTCTCGGTGTCGGATTATCGCTGCACCGCGGGACCCAGTGACAAGCCGTTTGCCGAACAGCACCGCTGCCATTCGATTTCCTATGTCCGCAAGGGCAGCTTCGGCTGCCACAGCCGCGGTCAGTTTCACGAATTGGTCCCGGGCAGCTTTCTGATCGGCCATCCGGGCGAGGAATACACCTGCCATCACGGGCACCACGGCGGCGGCGACGAGTGCCTCGCTATTTTCCTCGCGCCAGAATTGGTCGAGACCATCGGCGACGATCCCGGGATCTGGCAGCGCGGAAGCGTGGCGCCGCTGGCCGACCTGATGGTCCTGGGCGAACTGGCGCAGTCCGCCGCCGAAGGGCGCAGCGACATAGGGCTGGACGAGGTAGCCCAGATACTGGCGTGGCGATTTGTCGAGATGGTGTCGGGGCGCTCGCCCCGGCGACTGCAGGCTGGCGCGCGCGACCGCCTCCGCGCGGTGCGGGCTGCGCTGTGGATCGATGCGCATTCCGCGAACGCGATCGATCTCGAGACTGCGGCAAGACAGGCTGGGCTGAGCCCGTTTTACTTCCTGCGGCTGTTTTCCAACGTGCTCGGCGTCACCCCGCACCAATATCTCATGCGGTCGCGGCTGCGCCATGCCGCCCGGCTGCTCGCGGAAGGGGACCGCGCCGTGACAGACATCGCCCTCGATGTCGGCTTTGGCGACCTTTCCAACTTCGTGCGCAGCTTCCACCGCGCCGCCGGGGTCTCACCGCGCGGCTTCCGGCAGGCGTCGCGCGGCGACCGCAAGATTCTCCAAGACCAGCTGGCGGCATCCCGCGCACAGTGATCTAGCGATCATTCGGGGCAACCAGCATGGCTTCCATCCACAAGGAGATTTCGATCGACGTGCCCGCCCACGAGGTCTGGGACGCCGTCGCTGATTTTGGCGCCCTGCACACAAGGCTGGTGCCGGGTTTCGTGACCGATACACGGCTCGACGGCGACGTCCGAATCGTGACGTTCGGCAGCGGCGTGGTCGCCGACGAGATTCTGGTCGGTTGCGATCCCGCGCGGCAACGACTGGCCTATGCCATCATCAGCGAGCGGCTGACGCACCACAGCGCCTCAGTGCAGGTGGTAGCCAATGGCGCCACCTGCTGCCGGGTGATCTGGTCCGTCGATGTGCTGCCGAACGAAATCGCGCCCTATATGGACGCGCAGATGGATCTGGGCGCGCAAGCGATGCAGGCCAAATTCGCGAGGGCCTCATGACCGCGGCCTTCCTCGCAGCGCTGGGCGCCGAAGGCCCTGCCCCTGACCGGGCCGGCCAAATGGACCTCTATGGCTGGCTGATCGGGTCGTGGGATCTCGACGTCACACATGTCATGGAGGATGGCGCGCGGCGCCGGCGACCGGGCGAGTGGCATTTCGGCTGGGTGCTGGAGGGTCGCGCCATCCAGGATGTCTGGATCGTGCCGCCGCGCGGCGAGGCACGGGCGGGCGATGCAGCCGCGAACCGCTATTCCTACGGCTCGACGCTGCGGATCTACGACCCCCGCCACGGTGGCTGGCAGATCCAGTGGACCGACCCGGTGACGCTGAATTTCTGCAGCATGACGGGCCGCCGCGACGGTGCCGACATCGTCCAGCTCGGACGCAATGCCAGCGGCGACGCCATCCGCTGGCGCTTTACACAGATCACCCCGCAATCGTTTCTATGGCGCGGCGAGACCTCGTCCGACAACGGCGAGAACTGGCGGCAAGATGTCGAGTTTCTGGCCAAGCGTGCCGGCTAGTTCATGACAGCGTCGGCCGTATCCGGGGTACCGGGCCGGCCTTGGCGCCCCAGTTGGACAACACCACGCTCAGCACCGAAAGTACGCCCAGCAGCACCATCGAGGCGGCCGTCAGCCGGAAGAAGTTCTGGCTGGTCGCGTCGATCGACACCAGATACCAGCCGCCGATACAGATGAAGATCAGCCGCGCGCTCTGCGCCAGCACCGGGCCCAGCACCCGCGCCGCGCCCTGCGCGGAGAAATACATCGTGGTGGCAAGGCCGAGAAAGGCATACATCGGCGCGGCCGTGGCGAGATATTGCTGACTCGCGGCACGGACGCCGGCGTCGCTGGTGAACAGGCTGACCCAGAGGTCCGGATAGATGGCGATCAGCGTGCCGAGCAGGCCGAGCGCGGTAAAAGCGAGCGAGGCCGCGGTCCATGCGACGCGACGCGCCCGCGCCACCCGGCCGGCGCCGATCGCCATGCCGACCATTGGCACCGCCGCGATGCCCACGGCGAAGGCCAGCGTCGACAGCAGATATTCCAGCCGCGCCCCGACCCCGTAGCCGGCCAGTACCTCGTTACCAAACCGCGCCAGCATATGGGTGAAGATAGCGAGACTGAGCACGCCCTGCAGCGGCGCAAAACAGGCGATGACGCCGACCTTGAGGATGTCGAAGAACATGGCGCGCTGGATTCCGGCCTTGCCCAGCCGCGGCCGCACCCGCGCACGACCGGAAAAAACATAGCCGCCCATGATGGCGATGCCGACCGCATAGGCGATCAGCGACCCGGCGGCGACGCCCGGCATGCCGAAGGACGGAATCGGACCGAAGCCGAGCCCGAGCACGCCGCCAAGAATGATCTGCAGCGCGGCTGAATTCAGCGTAATCACCGACGGCAGCTTCATATTGCCGGTGCCGCGCAGGATCGAGGCCAGCGTATTCATCAGCCACGGGATCACGCCACCGCCGAAGAAGATCGTGGTGTAGCCGATCGCCTGCGTCAGCACGCTGCCGCGTCCGCCCAGCGCCGCCATCAGCATCGGCCCGAACAGCAGCATGCCGGCAGTGAAGATCAGGCCGAAGAATATTCCGATCAGCAGCGCGTGAGCCGCCAGCATCGAGGCGCGGTCGCGGTCGCCGGCGCCGAGCGCCCGCGCCATCGCCGACGACACGCCGCCGCCCATGGCGCCGCCGGACATCGTCATGGTCAGCATCACGAACGGGAATACCAGCGCCATCGCCGCCAGCGCTTCAGTACCGAGCCGGCCGATATAGGAAGTTTCCGCAATCACCACCAGCGAGGCGGCCGACAGCGCGACCACATTCGGCCATGACAGCCGCAGCAGGGTCGGCAGGATCGGATGATCGAGCAGAACATTCCTGACCGGTGCCGCAAGCCCGGGTAGCGCCTTGCCGGCGTCGACCAAGGGCAGTTCGGCGACGGCGATGTCGGACATGCGCTTCCCTGTTGTCCGGTCTTGATAGCCGGATCACCTGTTGTTCCTAGCATCGATTATTGAAACGGACATGCGCGCTATGCGCATGGGCCGGCCGCAATTTCAGGAATGCCTGCCGTTTCAAGCGCAACGCTCCGCGGGGCCTATCGACGCAGAGCCTTCACGTGAAGTTCATGGCAGCGCCGTGAACGTTCGCCGTGTTGCCGCATTTGATACAGGCAATCAAAGGAACTCGCATGCGCAACAAACTTCTGCTTTCCGGCTGTCTCGTCGCTCTGGCGCTGCCACTGGCCGCCTGCAACGAGCAGGCGACCCATGTGTCCGGCGAGGATTTTGGCGCAACGCCCAAACTGGTCGAGCCCGTCAATACTCTTATCCCGACAGTGAACATCGCGACCGCGACCGGCTGGCCGCAGGGCGGCAAGCCCACCGCCGCCAGTGGCATGGCGGTCAACGCCTTTGCCACCGGGCTGGACCACCCACGGACGCTTTACACGCTGCCGAATGGCGACGTGCTGGTCGCCGAAACCAATGCGCCGCCGAAGCCAGACGACAGCAAGGGCGTCAAGGGCTGGATCATGAACATGGTGATGAACCGCGCCGGCGCCGGCGTGCCGAGCGCCAACCGGATCACCCTGCTGCGCGACGCCGATGGCGACGGCGTCGCCGAGACAAAGACCGCGTTTCTGGAAGGCTTGAACTCGCCCTTCGGCATGGTGCTGGTGGGCGACGAGTTCTTTGTCGCCAATGCCGATGCGGTGGTGAAATTCCCCTACAAGACCGGCGACACCAGGATCACCGCCGCGGCGGTGAAGGTCGCCGACCTGCCGGGCGGCACCATCAATCATCACTGGACCAAGGACCTCACCGCCAGCCCGGATGGCCGCAAGCTCTATGCGACGGTCGGCTCCAACAGCAATGTCGGCGAAAACGGCATCGAAGCCGAGAAGGACCGCGCCGGCATTCTGGAAATCGACCGGGTCAGCGGCGCATCGCGGGTGTTCGCCTCCGGACTGCGCAATCCGAACGGCCCGTCCTGGCAGCCGCAGAGCGGCGCGCTGTGGGTTGTCGTCAACGAGCGCGACGAGATCGGCAGCGATCTGGTGCCGGACTACATGACGTCGGTGCAGGATGGCGGCTTCTACGGCTGGCCCTATAGCTGGTATGGCCAGCATGTCGACGTCCGCGTCAGCCCGCAGCGTCCGGACCTGGTCGCCAAGGCGATCGCGCCCGATTATGCGCTCGGCGCGCATACCGCCTCGCTCGGCCTGACCTTCAACACCGGCACGTTGTTTCCGGACAACATGAAGAACGGCGCCTTCATCGGTCAGCACGGCTCGTGGAATCGCCAGCCGCGCAGCGGCTACAAGGTGATCTTCGTGCCGTTCGCCGATGGCAAGCCGTCCGGCCCGCCGCAGGATGTGCTGACCGGCTTCCTCAACGAGGCCGGCAACGCCCAGGGCCGCCCGGTCGGCGTCAAGCTCGACAGACAGGGCGCGCTGCTGGTGGCCGACGATGTGGGCAATGTCGTATGGCGCGTCACGCCGGCCGGCGCCAAGGCGGCGTCGGCGCAATAAGAGAAGCAATAAGCAAGATTAAGGCCTCCGGACCGGAGGCCTTTTGCTCGTCCAGGGCGCGAACGCAGGATCATCCGGAGGGGCGCGTAAGCTGATATAGTTGACCTCGACATCATCGGCGCCGTCGCGCTGTTGCAACGACAGGAGCCCGCGTGCGTCTTTTCGTGTTCGGCCTCGGCTACAGCGCCAGGCGCTTCATCGATCTTTACCCTGAGAATTTCGCGCAGATTGCCGGCACGGTCCGCAGCGCCGACAAGCAAGCGGCGTTTCAGGGCACCGCCGTGGAATCATTGCTGTTCGGGCCGGACCAATGCGATCCGGCCATTGCCGGGCAGATCGCGGCAGCCGACCTCCTGCTGGTCTCGATCCCGCCTGGCACGGCCGGAGATCCGGTGCTCGCGAGATTTGGCGCGATGATCGACGCCAGCCCGATCCGTCGTATCGTCTACCTCTCGACCGTTGGGGTATATGGCGACCATGGCGGCGGATGGATCGACGAGACCGCCGAAGTGGCGGGCGAAGGCCGCCGACGATTCCGGATCGACGCGGAGGCAGCCTGGCTCGCTTTGCCCGGTGATCGCACTACCAGCCTGCGACTGGCCGGCATCTACGGCCCCGGCCGTAATGCGCTGGTCAATCTGCGTTCCGGGACGGCGCGGCGTATCGTCAAACCCGGCCAGGTCTTCAACCGCATCCATGTCGACGATATCTCGCAATCGATCGCGCGGGCCTTTACGCATTCACGCGCCGGGGTCTGGAATGTCTGCGACGACGAGCCAGCGCCACCGCAGGAGGTGATCGGCTTTGCCGCCTCGCTGATGGGCCTCGCCCCGCCACCGGAGCAGGCCTTTGACGACGCCGAGATGAGTGCAATGGCGCGCAGCTTCTATTCCACCAACAACCGAATTGCGAATGCACGATTGACGCATGAACTGGGTGTCAAACTAGCCTACCGGACCTATCGCGAAGGCCTTGCGGCGCTTTGGCAAGACGGCGAATGCAAATAGCGGGAATGCAGCCGCATTCTAAAAACGCGGCGAGCCGGTCGGCCCGCCGCGTGGCTCGACCCAAGCTCCGTTAGCCGTTTACTTTTCCTGTTCCATGGTCACGGCCACAGCCGCATTGGCGGAAAGTCTTACCTTGTCGCCTTCGACTTCGGCGACCAGGCTTCCGTCGATAAAGTGATGATGGCCCTTGTGATGGCCTTCGCCGCTGTCCTTCCTGGTCAGCTTGATGCGACCGCCTTCGAAGTGGTCGACGGTGCCGACGTGGACGCCGTCGGCGCCGATGACTTCCATATGTTCTTTGATGCCGCTGGTGCCGGTCATGTCGAATTCCTATCTGGGTTGGGCGCATGTAACGCGCGAAACGGGTTCCAGTTCGATCCGTCCGGATCCTTAATCGGAATGACCGTCGGGGCAGATGGCTCGATCGGTCGGGACAGCGACCATTTACTATCCTGGCCACATCCGCCAGGAACCGGCAGGCATTTTCAAAATGACGAATTCGAGCGTGATTCCGGACTTTGTCGACCGCCACCAGAGGCTTTTCGTACTGACCGGTGCCGGCTGCAGCACCCATTCGGGAATCCCTGATTACCGCGATGCCGAGGGCAACTGGAAGCGGACCCAGCCGGTGACATTCCAGGCCTTCATGGGCAATGAAGCCACGAGGCAACGCTATTGGGCGCGCAGCCTGATCGGCTGGCAGAGATTTGGCCGCGCCCGCCCCAATGACGCCCACCGCGCTCTGGTCCGCCTGGAGCAGATGGGAAAATGCGAAGTTCTCCTGACCCAGAACGTCGATCGGCTGCACCAGAACGCCGGCAGCTCGGGGGTGATCGATCTGCACGGGCGGCTCGACACGGTTCGTTGCATGGGATGCGAGCGCAAGATGTTACGCGAGGATTTGCAGCATGAGTTGGGCCGGCTGAACCCCGGCTGGCTGGCTTTGGACGCGCTCGATGCCCCCGACGGCGACGCCGAACTCGACAGCGTTGACTTCTCGTCGTTCAAGCTGCCGGCCTGCGCCGGCTGCGGCGGCATTCTGAAGCCGGACGTCGTATTTTTCGGCGAGACCGTGCCGCGCGAGCGGGTTGATACCGCGCTCGCTCACCTCGGCAAGGCCGACGGCATGCTGATCGTCGGCTCCTCGCTGATGGTCTATTCCGGTTTCCGCTTCGTGCAAGCCGCGGCCCGTGCCGGCCTACCTATCGCGGCGATTAATATGGGCCGGACCCGCGCCGATGAGGTCCTGACCTTCAAAGTGGACGACCGCTGCGAAACCGCGCTGGCCTTTCTGCTATGACACGACGGGAACGGACACGACCATGAGTTTTTTCGAACGACTGAAAACGGCCGCGGCCACCGAGTGGCAGGCCTATACTGCGCATCCGTTTACCGAGGCGCTGGCGGATGGTTCTCTGCCGCAAGCGGCCTTTCGTCGCTATCTCGTGCAGGACTACTTGTTCCTGATCGAGTTCGCGCGCGCTTACGCGCTTGCCATCTACAAGTCGCCGACCCTGGCCGACATGCGCGAGGCGGCCGCCGGCGTGTCCGCGATTCTCGACGTCGAGATGGATTTGCATGTGAAACTGTGTGCCGATTGGGAACTATCGCCGGACGACCTCGAACGAACCGTCCCGGCCCCCGAGATGCTGGCCTATACGCGCTATGTGCTCGACACCGGCATGCGCGGCGATCTACTGGCGCTGACGGTCGCGCTGGCGCCCTGCGTGATCGGCTATGCGGAGATTGCTAGCCGGCTCGCCGCGCGGCCCGGCGCCGATGCCGCAGCAAACCCCTATCGCGGCTGGATCGCCGAATATGCCGGCGCGCCGTACCAGCAGATCGCTGCAAAGGCGCGCGACCACCTCGATCGGCTGGCCGAGCACTACGCAACCCCGACGCGCGAGGCCGAGCTGATCGTGATCTTCAAGCAAGCCACCCGGCTCGAGGCCGACTTCTGGGAAATGGGCTGGCGCCACGCGTAGCGTCGAGTTGTGAGTTAGTCACGAGCTTCGCCTGGCTGTGCTGATCGTCTCGCAGGACCACATGGAAGTGGATCTGGATGCGAAATCGGCGCAGGGCTCGACGTCGTCAACGCTTCGAGGGGCCGACGAACTGTCTATTCCGGCGTTCGGTCTGCGATGCTCCGTGGCCGACCTTTATCACCGAACCCCGCTGGCAACGCCTTGTCCCTAGGTCAGATATGACCGCTACACCCGAAAATGCTTCGACAGCTTCAAACTCTGGCCCTGGTAGTTCGAGCCGATGCGCTGGCCATACAGCGCATCGGGGCGCGACAGCATTTTTTCGTAGACCAGCCGGCCGACGATCTGGCCGTGTTCGAGGATGAACGGCACTTCGCGCGACCGCACTTCCAGTACGGCACGAGACCCCTTGCCGCCAGCACCGTCATGGCCGAAGCCGGGATCGAAGAAGCCGGCATAATGGACGCGAAATTCGCCGACCAAGGGATCGAACGGCACCATCTCGGCAGCATAATCCGGCGGCACTTGCACCGCTTCCTTGGAAGCGAGGATGTAAAACTCGCCGGGATCGAGGATCAGCGTGCCGTCAGGGCGCGCCGCGATCGGCTCCCAGAACTCACCGGCAACATAGCCCGCGCGGCGATCAATATCGACCACGCCGGTATGACGCTTGGCGCGATAGCCGACGAAGCCCGAGGCGTTGTCACCGGACAGATCGACCGAGAGCGCAACACCATTGTTGAGGTCGGCATCAAGGCTGTCGACGAGTGGCTCCATCGCATGCAGTTCTTCCAGCGCCTCATTGTCGAGGATGGCGTCGCCAACGCGAAACCGCACCTGCGACAGCCGCGAGCCCTCGCGCAGCAGCACTGGAAACGTCTTCGGGCTGATCTCGGCGTAGAGCGGGCCATGATAGCCGGCGCCGATCACGTCGAAGCGGCGGGTTCCGTCGGCGATCACCCGGGTGAAGACGTCGAGCCGGCCGGTCGAGCTCTTCGGGTTGGCGGCGGCAAAGATATTCGACGGCAACGCCAGGCTCTCGATCAGCGGGACGATGTAGACGCAGTTGGTCTCCAGCACCGCGCCGTCGGACAGATCTATTTCGTGCAGCTTCAACTCGTCGATGCGTTCGGCCACGGTCGAGTTCGGACCTGGCAAAAAACTGGCGCGGACGCGGTAGGCAATATCGCCGAGCCGCAGATCGAGGCTGGCCGGCTGTATCTGGCTTTCCACGAACGGATAGGCCGGCAGGATCAGGCCGGCATCGGCCATCGCCGCGATCATGCGGTCGGGCAGAATACCATCGGCATCATCAGGCAGCGTAAAGGGCACTGAACTCATCCTTGTCACGTCCCGGCACGGACGCTTGCGAAAACGCAATTTCACCGGTTATCCCAGCCCCGGCTTGACGGAAAGGGCCGAGCGGAATATCAGCAGGATTATCCCGTGGTGATTTGAGCCGGCCGGCTTGCAGCCACGTTAAACAAGTCGCTAAACAGGCCGGGGACGCATGTGTGATCCCGGCCGTTGGACGTTCGTCCAGGCCGGTTTTTTTGTGGCTGTTTTTGCAGCCATAACTGGAGGTCACATGTCTGAGACGAAATCGCCCACCGCCTACCGCCCGGAAACCCGCCTCGTGCATGCCGGTATGCTGCGCTCGCAATTTGGCGAAACCTCCGAAGCGCTGTTTCTGACGCAAGGCTTCGTCTACGAGACCGCCGAACTGTGCGAGGCGCGCTTCAAGGGCGAAGACCCCGGCTTCATCTATTCGCGGTTCTCCAATCCGAACACCTCGATGTTCGAAAACCGCATGATCGATCTCGAAGGCGCCGAGGCCGGACGCGCGACCGCGACCGGGATGGCCGCCGTCACCACCGCCATCCTGGCGCCGCTGCGAACGGGCGACCACGTTGTCGCGGCCAAGCAACTGTTCGGTTCCTGCCGCTATGTGGTGGAAGAGCTGCTGCCGCGCTACGGCATCGAGTTCACGCTGGTCGACGGCCTCGATCTCGACGCCTGGCAGAAGGCGATGCGCCCGAACACCAAGACCTGCTTCCTGGAAAGCCCGACCAACCCGACGCTCGACGTGCTCGACATTCCGGCGATCGCCGAGATCGCGCATGCCGGGGGCGCTCGGCTGATCGTCGACAACGTGTTCGCGACGCCGATCTGGCAGAGCCCGCTGACGCTCGGCGCCGATGTGGTGGTTTATTCCGCGACCAAGCACATCGACGGCCAGGGCCGCTGCCTCGGCGGCATCATCCTCGGCTCCAAGGATTTCATCGCCGAACACATCCACAATTTCCTGCGCCAGACCGGGCCGGCGATCTCGCCGTTCAATGCCTGGGTGCTGGTGAAGGGCCTCGAGACGCTGGCAATCCGCGTCAAGCAGCAGACCGAGACCGCGGCGGTGATCGCCGACGTTCTCGCCACACATCCGAAAGTCACCCGGCTGATCTATCCCGGCCGGGCCGACCATCCGCAGGCGGCGCTGGTGAAGAAGCAGATGCGCGCCGGCTCGACGCTGATTGGCTTCGAGATCGACGGTGGCAAGCCCGCCGCGTTCCGTTTCCTCAACGAGCTGAAGCTGACGCGGATCTCCAACAACCTCGGCGACTCCAAGAGCCTGATCACGCATCCCGCGACCACCACGCATCAGCGGCTACCGATCGAGGCCCGCGCCGAGCTGGGTATCAGTGAAGGTTTCGTGCGGTTTTCCACCGGGCTCGAGCACAAGGATGATCTGCTCGAGGACATGGAAGCGGCGCTGAAGAAGGCGTAGCCGCAACGATACACACCGTCCCGGGTCGGCGTTCGCATCGCGACCTTGTCCGGGACGGCCTTACATCGGCCTGAGCGCCTGGACGTTCGACGGCACGTTGATGCCGAGTTTGACCTGGCCGACCGACTTGATGATGTTGTCGCCCAGCAGCTGGGCAAAGCAGGCATAGCCCCAGTCGTTCATGTGCAGGCCGTCGGCGATGACAAAGCTGTCAAACGCCATCGCCTGGCCCTCGTGCCATTCGCGCATCACTTCGAAGCGCGGGAACACGCCGACCTTGCGCAGTTCGGCAACCTTGTTGAGCAGCGCAATGATCTTGCTGGCGCTCTCCGGTTTCGCGTTCACCGCCGGCGAATATTGCGGATCGACCAGCACCAGATCGGCGCCGGCCGCCTGGATTTGGGTGATGCCCTCTTCTACCATCTTCGCGGTATCGGCGGGGTCGAGATTGCGCAGCACCGCATTGGTCCCTACCTGCCAGATCACCAGATCAGGCTTCATGTCGATCACCGAGGCCTGCAGTCGCGCCATCATTTCCGGCGCGTCCTCGCCACCCTGACCGCGATTGGCGACGGTGATGTCGGCGGTGGGATAGGCACGGTGGAGCTGCGCCGCGAGACGATTGGGATAGGTGAATTCCGGCGCGGTCGAGCCGAAACCGGCGGTGGAGGATGAGCCGAAAGCCACGATCAGCACCGGCTCGCCGGCGGCGAGCTTGGTGGCGACGTGCGGCAGCGAGCCCATCGCCTTGGCGCCGCCCTTTGGCGACCGGCATGGCACCCGGCTGAAAATATCGCTGGCGGTTTTGGCGACTTCCTTGACCTTGTCGATCGCCGTGGCGGCGATGCCTTTCTTCTGCGGGCCGGCTTCGGTCGCGGCGATCGCCGTACCAGCCGGGGCCTGCGCGAGGGTCGTGGCGTTGTCGGCGGGCCTGGCGACGTTGACGATCACGGCCTGCGCCGAGTCGGCACGGGCCTGAGACAATTGCCCGGGAAGCACCAACGCGGTGGAAGTCAGCAAGGCGACACTAGCAATGCGAGACAATAAATGGCCGTGGAAACTCATTAACGCTGAATCCTCAATTCCGCTGGACTGGCGTGGGCCGCATCGACCACGAAGGTAGATAATGCCCGACCGAGGCAATCATGCACCCGCTTGGCAAGTTCGAGGCCCGGCGACGGGCTGAACAGGTCGAAATCGCCATTTTCATTCCATTGCCTCATGATCGCGAAGCGGTCAAACAGCGGAACATCGTGCTGCTGCGCCACCACACGCATGTTATCTAGGTAGGCCAAGCCTGAAATCATCGTCTCGGTGCGTGGACTATACTGGAGATTCATTAAAATCACGTCGGTTCCCGCCGCCTTCATGGCGGACACGCCTTCATCGAGGGCGTTGCGGAAATCGTCGGCATCAATCTGCCGCATCGCATCGACGGTTCCAACCTGCCAGATGACCAGCGACGGCTTGCGTTCCTCGACGAGCTTGCCGAGGACCGGGACCATTTCCTCGGCGGTCTTCTTGACCTGCAGCTCCAGCGACACATTGACGTCGACCTTGGGAAATTTGTCGCGCAAATAGGTCTGCAGCCGCGCCGGATAGGCCGCCGACTGGTCGGATACGCCAATCACGGAGGATCGGCTGCCAATCACCAGAACATTGAGCTTGCCACTCGGCTTGACCGCTTCGGCGACCTTCGGCAGGGCACTTTCCGAGGTCAGAAGGTAGGCGGGAACCTCACAGCCTTGTGGCACCGGGATTTCGGCATAGGCCGGGGTGGCCAGCAAGCCGACCAGCATCGTGAGGCGCAATATCGCTATCGCTCTCATGCTCCCCCTCCCGCGAGATCCGCGTCGGCGCTTTTTGCGCGCGTTCCGCCTTTGACCGCTACCCGCTTGTACCACGAAAATAGCCATGCGGCAGACGACATGATCACGATGCCGGCGATGCTGACAAGCAGGTGCATCCAGGGACCGCCGGACACCTCGGCCAACACGAAGTGTCCGGCGAAGGCCAGGAACACGCCGATGCAGAAAATCTCCAGCGAATGCTGGCCGCATCGAATCATCGGCCGCAGCCACGGCGACTTCAGCCCGGCCCAGTCCTTGCGCAGGAAACGCACGGTAATCGCCGCCAGCGCCAGGAAATGCGCGAAGCGCAACACGTCGAGGTCGGGCTTGTTGATGGGGTACATCCACTGCTCGATCACCTTCGGCAGCAGATGGTGGATCTGCGGAATGTACCAGGTCAGCGTCACCCAGAAAGCCGCCAGCAGATAGGCCACCGAAAGCCACAGCGTCACCGGCGACGCCAGCACCCGCGACATCCGCCGCGCACCGCCCAGCGCGCACCAGGCCCCGAACACGAACAGCAGCTGCCAGGCGAACGGGTTGAACGCCCAGGCGCCATTCGGATAGGCCGTGAGATAAAGGTCGAACTGCCAGGTCAGCGCGTACAGTAGCACCGACAGCGCCAGCGTGAAGTCCGCGCGGCGCTGCAATAACCAGAGGATCGGCGACAGGAACAGCATCAACACGATATATAGCGGCAACACGTCCATATTTACCGGGCGAAATCTCAGCAACAGCGCCTGAACAATGGTCACATCGGGCTGCTTCAGGAAGTCGAGAATGCCCATTTCCTCGGAATAGAGTGGGTTCTCGAAGCTCGTCGCCACGTAGGAAATCTCTGCCAGGAATATCGTGAACAGGAAGATGTGAGCGACATAGATCTGCCAGACCCGCTTCAGTATCCGCGCGCTGGCCACCAGCGTGCCCTGCTCCAGCATGGCGCGGCCATAGACGAAGGCAGCGGTATAGCCGGAGATGAAAATGAAGATCTCCGTGGCGTCGCTGAAACCATAGTTACGGATCGTGAACCAGGTCAGGATATTGGGAGGCAGATGATCGATGAAAATCAGCCACAGCGCCAGGCCACGAAACAGATCAAGCCGCAGCTCGCGCTCCGCCGAGGCTACCGGGAAGGTCACGGCATCGGCGCGCGGGCGGGCGACCGGCACGGTTTGTGCCGCCTCCGCGGGCAATGCACCGGCAATCGGGTCGGCAACGGAGGTCATTTTCACCGCTCAAAACAGGTCGACTCGCAAAGTCGCGTGTAACCAATAAAAAAATCAACCCAAAGCTGCAATCTATTTGCAAAAGGGCTGTTCGCGGATAAGACGCAGTTACCGAAGTTATGCCCGAACTATGTTGAAACGGCGATACCACCACGAAAAACCGCCCGATTTGAAGCCGCCTTCGCTTTTCGCTTTGATCCTAGCGCATTTTGGACGATTAAACTGCCATGTATCGCGCCGTAACCCGTCAGATCGAAGTCACCGTCGAGCCGAGCTTCCTGCCGGAACGTTCGTCGCTCGAGAAACGCCAGTTTTTCTGGTCCTACACGGTGGTGATCACCAATTCCGGCGCCGAGACCGTGCAGCTAAAGACCCGGCACTGGATCATTACCGACGCGTCGGGCCGGATGCAGGAAGTGCGCGGTGAGGGCGTGGTCGGCGAGCAGCCGGTGCTCGCTCCCGGGGAGCGCTTCGAATATACCAGCAAGGTGCCGCTGCCGACGGCCTCCGGCTTTATGGCAGGCACCTACCAGATGGTGACCACCGAGACCGGCGAACCGTTCGAGATCGACGTCCCGGCCTTTTCGCTGGACGGCCCCGAAAACCAGCGGACGCTGAATTAGGCGACGGCCTTGACTAAACTACCCCGGCCTCGGCCGGGGTAAACTCGTAGACCGAACTGCAGAACTCGCAGGTCACCACCACCTTGCCGTCCTTGACCATATCGGCGCGGTCTTGCGGTTCGAAACTGTTCAGCATGCCGGATACCGCATCGCGGGAGCACGAGCATTGCGCCCGCAGCGGCAACGGCGCGAAGACGCGCACGCCGCGCTCATGAAACAGCCGATATAGCAGCCGTTCCCCGGACAGATCAGGGTCGATCAGTTCGACATCCTGGACGGTGGCCATCAGCGACTGGCCTTCGACCCACGCATCATCCTCCGGCGCTTCGTCGATCTCGATGCCATCCGGCGCATCGCCGGGCGACAGATCGCGCTGGGCGCGGTCCGGTGCCTTCGGCAGGAACTGAAGCAGCATGCCGCCGGCGCGCCAGCGGCGCTTCGGGCCGCCTTCGCCGCCGCGCCACTCCTCACCGACCGCCAGCCGGACCCGGGTCGGGATCTGCTCGGAGCGCAGGAAATATTCATGGGCGGCATCTTCGAGCGTACCACCGTCCAGCGCCACCAGCCCTTGGTAGCGACTCATGTCCGGGCCCTGATCGACGGTCATGGCCAGATGCCCCTTGCCGAGTAGCGCCGCGGAATCGAGGCCGGGCGCCAGCCGCTTTTCGTCAAAGCGGGCATAGGCCCGCATCCGGTCGGGCGCCTGAAAATCGACGATCATCAGCGACACGGGACCATCGGTCTGGGTTTGCAGGATGAATCGGCCGTCGAATTTCAGCGCCGAACCGAGCAAGGTCGTCAGCACGATCGCCTCGCCGAGCAGTTTTGCGACTGGTGCGGGATAGTCGTGTTTGTTGAGCAATTCGTCGAGCGCAGGCCCAAGCCGGGTCAGCCGGCCGCGCAGGTCGAGCGCCGCGACTTCGAACGGCTCCACCGCGTCGTCGATCGGAATCGCCGACGGGGCACGAATGGGGAGGTCGGGCGGGAAGGTCGGATCGGGAGAATGCGTGATCATGCGACTCTATCTGGGGGCGCTGGCGGACAATGGAAACCCCGGATGCGGGGAAAAGTGGGTCTGTCGTCCCGGGCCAGCGAGCACCATCTAACGCCGACCCGGGACCCATACCCTCCGAGCCAGTGCCGAACCCGCAGGCGGCGCCCGTCTTTTATCAACAAGGCGATAGCGTGCATGGCTCCGGGCTTTCGCTCGCTTGCCGCGATGACAGAGCCTTACGCCACCGCGTGAAGGCACCAGGCCAGAATGCCCTTTTGCGCATGCAGGCGATTTTCGGCTTCATCGAACACCACCGATTGCGGACCGTCTATCACCTCGTCGGTCACCTCCTCGCCGCGATGCGCCGGCAGGCAGTGCATGAAGATTGCGTCCGGCTTGGCCAGTGCCATCAGCCGCGCATTGACCTGGTAGGGCTTCAGCAGATTGTGACGAGTCTCGCCGTCCTTGTCGCCCATTGACACCCAGGTATCGGTGACGACGCAGTCGGCACCTTTCACCATAGCGTCCGGATCGTTGCTGAAGGTGATCGGCGCATTGGTGGCCTTGACCCAGTCCTTGAACGGCTTCTTCGGCGCCAGTTCCGGCGGCGTGGCGATGTTGAGCTTGAACTGGAAGCGCTCGGCGGCGTGGGCCCACGACATCAGCACGTTGTTGTCGTCGCCGGTCCAGGCAATGGTGCGGCCCTTGATCGGGCCGCGATGTTCCTCGAACGTCATCAGATCGGCCATCACCTGACACGGATGCGAGAACCGCGTCAGGCCGTTGATGACCGGCACCGTGGCGTTGTTCGCCAGCTCCATCAGCGAGTCGTGGTTCAGGATCCGGATCATGATGATGTCGACAAAGCGCGACAGCACGCGCGCGGTATCGGCGATCGTCTCGCCGCGACCAAGCTGCATTTCGGCGCCGGTCAGCATCACCACTTCGCCACCGAGCTGGCGCATGCCGACCTCGAACGATACCCGGGTGCGCGTCGAAGGCTTTTCGAAAATCATCGCCAGCGTCTTGTTTTCCAGCGGCCGGTCGAGCTTGGCATTGCCCTTCAGCTTCGCCTTCATCGCGAGGCCAGCGTCGAGCATGTTGCGAAGCTCGGCGGTCGGAAGCGCGCTAAGGTCGAGGAAGTGGCGCAACGACGTACTCATCACGCCGCTCCCTGCGTGCGATCGGCGGCAGACAGCGCGATGCAGGCCTGTTCCAGCCGCTGCACAGCCTCATCGATCTCGGCCGCGGTGACGATCAAAGGCGGCAGGAAGCGCACCACATTGTCGCCGGCACCGACGGTCAGCAGCTTGGCATCGCGCAAGGCGGCCACCAGATCGCCCGACGGCACGACCGCCTTGAGGCCGATCAGCAGGCCTTCGCCACGCACTTCACTGACGACGCCAGGGAAACGATCCACGGCGGAGGCCAGCTTCTGCTTCAGCAGCAGCGACATTTTCTTGACGTGATCGAAGAAGCCGGGCTTCAGCATCACGTCGAGCACCGCGCTGGCTGCCGCGATCGCCAGCGGGTTGCCGCCGAAGGTCGAGCCGTGCGAGCCCGGCGCCATGCCGGCGGCGGCTTCCGCGCTGACCAGACAGGCGCCGATCGGGAAACCGCCGCCGAGCGCCTTGGCCAACGACATCACGTCGGGCGTCACGCCAATGCGCTGATAGGCGAACAACTCGCCGGTGCGCCCCATGCCGGTCTGCACCTCGTCGAACACCAGCAGGATGCCGTGCTCGTCGCAGAGGTCGCGTAACGCACCGAAGAAGGCATTGGCCGGGGCGCGGACGCCGCCCTCGCCCTGCAGCGGCTCGATCAGGATGCCGGCTGTCAGCGGGCCGATCGCCTGCTTCACCGCCTCGATGTCGCCGAGCGGCACCTGGTCGAAGCCGTCAAGCGGCGCGCCGTAGCCTTCGAGATATTTGGCCGAACCGGTCGCGGCCAGCGTGCCAAGCGTGCGGCCATGAAACGCGCCCTCGAAGGTGATGATCCGGCTGCGCTCGGGATGGCCCTTGGAGAAGTGATAATGCCGGGTCACCTTCAGCGCGCATTCCATCGCCTCGGCGCCGGAATTGGCGAAGAACACATAGTCGGCAAAGCTCTGCTCGCATAGTCGCGCGGCCAGCCGCTCGCCGTCCGGGCTCTTGAACAGGTTCGACATGTGCCACAGCTTGGTGGCCTGCTCCTGCAGCGCGGTGACCAGATGCGGATGGGCATGGCCGAGCGCGTTGACGGCAACGCCGCTGGTAAAGTCGAGATAGCGCTCGCCATTGGTTCCAATCAGCCATGCGCCTTCGCCACGCTCGAAGGCGAGATCCGCCCGGGCAAATACGGGAAGCAGATGAGAAGGGCTTGCACTCTTGGTCATAACCAGTCCGATCGAAAAGTTCGGGGGCCTGTCCAATAGTGCTCGCGCGCCGGCGGACAGCAGACCCCAAAAACGAAACGTGCCGCCTTTCCAGGCGGCACGTGGTCATTATTCTATGTGTGCGGTGATGACTGTCAACCTAACATGCGTCTTCCGAGTCACAGCGAGTCGCAGAAAAAGCCGATTTTGCTGGTTTATTTGCAGAAGCATGTGGACGCGGCCTGACCGACTCTTGCGGACGAGTCACGGCATATTGTAGCTTTTCGGCTGTCGGGTACGACATCTCGTGCGGCAGTTTGATCCTTTAGTCTTGTGCGTGGCGTAAACGCCCGGTCGCAATTATCGCGCCCGGCGAGCGCTAAGGGATTCTGACTACGGATGTTTTTGTCGACCCCAGGTCGCAGCGCTGCCTCCGAGCCGGCGCGAACGAAGGGAAAATGGCGATGACGGTAATGACATGGACCGACGATCGCGTCGAGCAATTGAAGAAACTGTGGGAAGGCGGCCTGTCGGCCAGCCAGATCGCCGCTGAGCTGGGCAATGTGACGCGCAATGCCGTGATCGGCAAGGTGCATCGGCTGGGTCTTTCCGGCCGCGCCAAGAGCCCATCCTCGGCAGCGCCGCGGCCGCGCAAGACGCGTCCCGCGCAACAGATGGTGCGGATGTCACGCCCGGTGGCGCGTGGCAACACCGCTCTGGCCCACAACTACGAAGTCGAGATGGAGCCAGACCCCATCACCTATGACAATGTGGTGCCGATGAGCCAACGCCTGACGCTGGTGGAACTCAACGAAGCCACCTGCCATTGGCCGATCGGCGATCCGTCGAGCTCGGAATTCTATTTCTGCGGCGGCAAGGCGCTGCAGAGCCTACCCTATTGCGCGCACCACTCGCGCATCGCCTATCAGCCGGCCTCCGACCGTCGCCGTCAGGCGCCGAAGCCGCTGCGATAAACCGCAACAATCAAGTAAGACACAATGCCCGGCGATGAGCCGGGCATTGTTGTTTGAGAGCTGACCTCTGCATTTTCCGTCGTCATTGCGAGGAGCGAAGCGACGCGGCAATCCAGAGGGCCCAAGCTCGGCAAGAACTGGATTGCTTCGTCGCAAGGGCTCCTCGCAATGACGGTCGAGAGGCCGTCGCTAACGTCCTACTCCGCCGCCTTGTCGAACCGGTCATCCAGCGCGTAGCCGGCACCGCGGACGGTGCGGATCGGGTCGATCTCGCCTCCGGGATTGAGCAGTTTTCGCAAGCGACCGATGTGAACGTCCACGGTACGCTCGTCGATATAGATGTCGCGGCCCCAGACGCTGTCGAGCAGTTGCTCGCGGCTGAACACGCGGCCGGGATGCTCCAGGAAGAATTCCAGCAAGCGATATTCGGTCGGACCGAGGTCGATCGGACGACCTGACCGCACCACGCGACGCTTGTCACGGTCGAGTTCGATATCGCCGAACGCCAGAATGGTGGCGAGACGTTCCGGCGCCGCGCGCCGCAATAGACCCTTCACACGTGCGAGCAGCTCCGGCACCGAGAACGGTTTGACGATATAGTCGTCGGCGCCGGTGGCGAGGCCGCGGACGCGTTCGCTTTCCTCGCCGCGGGCGGTCAGCATGATGATCGGCAGCGCCTTGGTTTCCGGCCGCGCGCGCAGCCGGCGACACAGTTCGATGCCGGACAGGCCGGGCAGCATCCAGTCCAGTACCACCAGATCAGGCACCCGCTCTTTCAATCGGGTGTCGGCGTCGTCCCCCCGGGCGACCGTCTCGACCTCATAGCCTTCGGCATCGAGATTGTAGCGCAGCAGCGTGGTAAGCGCTTCTTCATCTTCGACCACCAGGATGCGCGCGTTCATATTGATACCTTTTCAGTCAGCGTGTCCCGGTCGTCAAACCGGATGCCCGTTCTGCGAAATATGTTTTCAGAGGGGAGCGTTCGCGAAGGTGGTCATGTCGCCCTTCGGGCGCTTGTCGAGGATCGCCTGTCCCTCGATCATGTAGAAGACGGTTTCCGC
This sequence comes from Tardiphaga sp., assembly GCF_025356345.1. Taxonomy (GTDB): domain Bacteria; phylum Pseudomonadota; class Alphaproteobacteria; order Rhizobiales; family Xanthobacteraceae; genus Tardiphaga. The sequence goes on along the minus strand of NZ_JANXTC010000383.1, from coordinate 24,296 downwards.
GATATTGGTGGCGTGATCACCGATCCGCTCGATGTTTTTGGCGCAGAACATCAAATGGATACAGAAACTGATATTGCGCGGATCCTCCATCATGTAGGTCAGCAATTCGCGGAACAGCGACGTGCAGATGGCGTCGATTTCCTCGTCGCCCTTCCACACCACCATGGCGGCCGGCAGATCATGCGCGGCATAGGCATCGAGCACCGCCTTGACCTGTGACCGCACCAGTTCGGTCATGTGCTCGAGGCCGCGGATCAGCTTCAGCGGATGAAAGTCGCTGTCCAGCGACGCGACGCGCTTGCCCATGTTCTTGGCAAGATCACCAATCCGCTCCAGATCGGTGGCGACGCGCATGGCGCCGACGATCTCGCGCAGATCCACCGCCATCGGCTGGCGCCGCGCGATGGTTAGCACCGCGCGCTCCTCAATGACCCGCTGCAGCTGGTCGATCTCCTGATCGGCGGCGGCCACCTTGGCACCCAGCACGATATCACGGCGCACCAGCGCATCGACGGACTCCGTGATCTGTCGTTCGGCAAGCCCGCCCATCTCGGCGACCAGACGGGTGAGTTCCTGCAGGTCGCCGTCGAAGGCCTTGGTGGTGTGTTCGAAAGCCATGGTTATTCCTCCCGCGATAAACGCGTCAGCCGAAGCGGCCGGTGATGTAATCCTGGGTACGGCGATCGTTCGGTGAGGTGAAGATCTTGTTGGTCGGACCAAATTCGATCAACTCGCCGAGATACATGAAAGCCGTGGACTCCGAGACGCGGGCGGCCTGCTGCATGTTATGGGTGACGATCGCGATCGTGTACTCTTCCTTCAACTCGTCGATCAGTTCCTCGATCTTGGCGGTCGAGATCGGATCCAGCGCCGAGCACGGCTCGTCGAACAGGATTACTTCCGGCCGCACCGCGATGGTGCGGGCGATGCACAGGCGTTGCTGCTGGCCACCTGACAGGCTGAGGCCCGAGGCGTTCAGCTTGTCCTTGACCTCGTTCCACAACGCGCCGCTGCGCAGCGCCTTCTCGACACGGCCATCCATCTCCGACTTGGAGATTTTTTCGTAAAGCCGGACACCGAAGGCGATGTTCTCATAGATGGTCATCGGGAACGGCGTCGGCTTCTGGAACACCATGCCGACGCGGGCGCGCAGCAGGTTCAGGTCGAGATGCGGGTCGAGCACGTTCTGGCTGTCGAGCATGACCTGGCCCTCGGCGCGCTGGCCAGGATAGAGGTCATACATGCGGTTGAAGATACGCAGCAGCGTGGACTTGCCGCAGCCCGACGGACCGATAAAGGCGGTGACGCGATTGGCCATCAGCGTCAGGTTGATCTTCTTCAAGGCGTGGTGATCGCCGTAATAGAAATTCAGGTCGCGCACAGACACTTTGGCACGCGCCTCACCCTGCGCCGATTGCGGCGGCAGCGCGATGGTGGGAACGCCCGACGATACGGAAAGCTCACTCATTTGGTTGTCCTCTCGGCGCCAAGGATGCGCGCGCCAATGTTCAGGGCAAGAACGGTCAGGGTGATGATCAGCGCCCCGCTCCAGGCGAGCTGTTTCCAGTACTCGTAGGGGCTCTGAACGAAATTATTGATGGTCACCGGCAGGTTGGCCATCGTCTTGCTGAGATCCAGGCTGAAGAACTGGTTGCTCAGCGCGGTGAACAGCAGCGGCGCGGTTTCACCGGCAACACGGGCGGTCGCCAGCAGCACACCGGTGATCAGACCGGCTCGGGCCGCGCGATAGGCGATCCGCTTGATCACCAGCGAGCGCGGCAGGCCGAGCGCCGACGCCGCCTCGCGCAGCGGGTTGGGCACCAGGCCGAGCATGTCCTCGGTGGTTCGCACTACCACCGGGATGACGATCACGGCCAGCGCTAGCGAGCCGGCAAAAGCCGAGAAGCCGCCCATCGGCACCACCACCGCGCCATAGACGAACAGGCCGATGATGATCGAGGGCGCCGAAAGCAGGATGTCGTTGATGAAGCGGATCACGGAGGTCAGACGGTCGTTCTTGCCATATTCCGCCAGATAGGTGCCGGCGAACAGGCCGAGCGGCGCGCCGATCCCGACGCCGATCACCGTCATGATGATCGAGCCGACGATGGCGTTGAGCAGGCCGCCCTCCTTGGAGCCGGGCGGCGGCGTGTTCTCGGTGAACAGCTGCACGCTGATGCCGGCGAGGCCATTGTAGAACAGCGTGAACAGGATCAGCGCGAGCCAGGTGACGCCGAAGATCGCGGCGCCGAAGCACAGCGCGCGGATCATGAAATCTTTGCGGCGGCGGGATGCGTAAATCGGGTTCATGATCAGTTGCCCGCCTTCTTTTCAAGCCGCATCAGCATCAGGCGCGCGCCCGACAGCACGAAGAAGGTCAGTACGAACAGCAGCAACCCGAGCAGGATCAAGCCGGACTGGTGCAAACCGTCGCTTTCCGCGAACTCGCTGGCGATCGCCGCCGAGATCGTGGTGCCGGGCCCGAACACCGAGCCGGTGATGCGGAACGAATTACCAATGATGAAGGTCACGGCCATCGTCTCGCCGAGCGCACGACCCAGCGCCAGCATGATGCCGCCGATGACGCCGACGCGGGTATAGGGGATGACGACATTGCGCACGACTTCCCAGGTGGTGCAGCCGACGCCGTAAGCGGCTTCCTTCAGCACCGGCGGCACCGTCTTGAATACGTCGACCGAGATCGAGGTGATGAAAGGCAGCACCATGATGGCGAGGATCAAAGCGGCGTTGAACAGGCTGAGATAAGAAGGCGGACCCGCGAAAATGGTACCGAGCACCGGCACGCCTTCGAAGGTGTTGATCATGAACGGCTGGACGTGGTTGGCCAGAAACGGGCCGAGCACGAAGAAGCCCCACATACCGTAGATGATCGAGGGAATGCCGGCGAGCAGTTCGACCGCCATGCCGATCGGGCGACGCAGCCATTGCGGGCACAGCTCGGTCAGAAAAATCGCAATCCCCAGGCCGACCGGAATGGCGATCGCCATCGCGATCACCGAGGTCACCAGCGTGCCGTAGACCGGGCCGAGCGCGCCAAGCACCGGCGGATCGGCGGACGGCGCCCAGCGCTGCGTCCACAAGAACGAAAACCCGAACTCCTTCATCGCCGGCCACGCGCCCGCGATCAGCGACACAATGATGCCGCCGAGAATCAGCAGCACCGACAGCGCGCAGAGGCGCGTGATCCAGTAGAAAGCCTGGTCGCCGAACTTGAAGGCGTTGAGCGCCTTGGCACGGTCATACGGTCCGGCGGCATCCATCGACGAGCTCTGTACGGCCATATCTGCCACGCCAGTCCCCTGTTTGTTACGCTATTTTTGATGATTGGCTGTCATTCCGGGATGCGACAGACGGCGAAGCCGGATGGCGCAGGCCCGGAATCCCGGAGATTTCTTGAACATTTCGAGGTTCCGGGTTCGCTCGCAGCAAGCCGCTCGCGCCCCCGGAACGACAAATTCAAATCAGCTCTTGATATCAGCCGACCAGGTCTTTTCGATCAGCTTGACCACCGGAGCCGGCATCGGGATGTAATCGAGCTCTTCCGCCATCTTGTCACCCTTCTCGAACGCCCAGGTGAAGAACTTGATGGCTTCGGCCGATGCGGCCTTGTCGGCCGGGGTCTTCTGCATCAGGATAAAGGTCGCGGCGGTGATCGGCCAGGAAGCTTCGCCCGGCTGGTCGGTAAGGATCACGTAGTAGCCGGGAGCCTTGGCCCAGTCGGCATTCGACGCAGCCGCCTGGAAGGCGGCAACGGTTGGCTGCACGGTCTTGCCAGCCTTGTTGATCATCGCGGCGTAGGTCAGCTTGTTCTGCTTCGCATAGGCGTATTCGACGTAACCGATCGCATTCTTGGTCTGACCGATATTGCCGGCGACGCCTTCATTGCCCTTGGCGCCGACGCCGACCGGCCATTCGACGGCGGTGCCGGAACCGACCTTGGTCTTCCAGTCGGCACTCGCCTTGGCAAGATAGTCGGTGAAGTTGAAGGTCGTGCCCGAACCGTCCGACCGGCGAACCACGGTGATGGCGGCCGAAGGCAGCTTCAGCTTCGGGTTCAGCTTGGCGATCGCGGCGTCATCCCACTTGGCAATCTTGCCGAGATAGATGTCGGCGAGCAGCTCGCCGGACAGCACCAGTTCGCCGGAGTTGATGCCTTCGAGATTCACGACGGGAACGATCGCGCCCATCACCATCGGCCACTGGACGAGTCCGTCCTTCTCGAGCGCGTCAGCCTTGAGCGGCGCATCAGTGGCGCCGAAAGTCACGGTCTTGACCTGGATCTGCTTGATGCCGGCGCCGGAGCCGATCGACTGGTAGTTCAGACCGTTGCCGGTCTCTTTCTTGTAGGCATCGGCCCACTTCGAATAGACCGGGAACGGGAAGGTGGCGCCAGCGCCAGTGATGTCGGCGGCGAATGCCGACGTCGACGCGGCAACAAGGCCTGCGGCGACGATTGCCTTGAGCAATTTCATGATGGTCTCCATCTGCTGAGCCAGGCGCCGGATGCGCCTGTAGTGCCCATGCGGCCCCGTTTAAGCGGCCTCCGTTGACCTTTTATGATGATTAAGTGACAGTTGGATGACAGTCTCATCTAATTGATAAGATTACGTAATTCGATATTTGATTCGAAGTTTGACGGGAAATTAGGACGATTTGGCGACCCGTAACCCGGAGCGCCCGGTGCGATCACGGCCGCGTGATCCCGCGTCCAGCAGCGCACACTCGATTTAGACACGGCGGCACGGAACATCCCCCGTTTTGAACCATTCTCATTGGCGTCCCGCGCTGCAACATGCGCGATCGACTGAACGCCCCCAGCCCCGCTGCGTAGCCCCGGAGTTTGCATGACCGAAGACCCGACCCATTCCCGCAGCCATGTCACGCGCCGCGATGTGATCGTTGCCAGCGCCGTGCTTGCGCTGGCCGCTGGTCACACGGGGTCGGCGCAGGCCGCCACCGCAACGCCTTCCTCCCCTTCCCCCACTCCGGAATATCCCAAGATGGACGTTACGCTCACGGTGAATGGAAAGCCTCACACCCTGGCGCTTGACCCGCGCGTCACCCTTCTCGATACGCTACGCGAGCATTTGCATCTGACGGGAAGCAAGAAAGGCTGCGACCACGGCCAGTGTGGTGCCTGCACCGTGATCGTCGAGGGCCGGCGCATCAATTCATGCCTGTCGCTCGCGGTGATGCACGAAGGCGACAAGATCACCACCATCGAGGGTCTGGGGACGCCCGAGCAGTTGCATCCGATGCAGGCCGCTTTCGTCAAGCACGACGGCTTCCAGTGCGGCTATTGCACGCCCGGCCAGATCTGTTCCTCGGTCGCGGTGCTGGACGAGATCAAGGCCGGCATTCCGAGCCACGTCACCCACGACCTGATGAACGTGTCGTTCTCCGACCACGAGGTTCGTGAGCGCATGAGCGGCAACATCTGCCGCTGCGCCGCCTATCCCAACATCGTCGCCGCGATCCACGACGTGCAGAAAGAAAACGCATGAAGGCCTTTACCTATCAGCGCGCCAGCAGCGCCAAGGAAGCCGCCGCGGCTGCGGCCGCAACCCCGAATGCCAAATTCATCGCCGGCGGCACCAATCTGCTCGATCTGATGAAGCTGGAAATAGAAACGCCGGCACATCTGATCGACGTCAACCGGCTCGGCCTTGACGCCATCGAACCGACCGACAAGGGCGGCCTGCGGATCGGGGCGCTGGTGCGCAACACCGACCTCGCCGCCGAGAAGCGCGTGATGAAGGATTACGCGCTTCTCAGCCGCGCTCTGCTGTCCGGCGCGTCCGGCCAGCTCCGCAACAAAGCCACCACCGCCGGCAACCTGCTGCAGCGGACACGCTGCCCGTATTTTTACGACGCGACGAAGCCCTGCAACAAGCGCGCTCGGGGCAGCGGCTGCTCGGCGATCGGCGGCTTCAGCCGCAACCTCGCTATTCTCGGCACCAGCGAAGCTTGCATTGCGACGCACCCGTCCGACATGGCGGTGGCGATGCGTGCGCTGGATGCCGTGATCGAAACGGTGTCGCCCGATGGCGGCAGCCGTACGATTCCGATCGCGGACTTCCACGTGCTGCCGGGCTCGACGCCCGACATCGAGACGACGCTGAAGCCCGGTGAATTCATCACCGCCGTGACGTTGCCGAGACCGCTCGGCGGCACGCATATCTATCGCAAGGTCCGCGACCGGGCTTCCTATGCATTCGCAACGCTGTCGGTGGCCGCGATAATCACCAAGGACAATGGCGCGCGCTTCGCCTTTGGCGGCGTCGCCCACAAGCCCTGGCGGGTCGAGGCGGCCGAGCAGCGCCTGTCGGAAGGCGCCAAGGCCGTCGCCGACGCCGTGCTGGCGGGCGCGGCTACTACCGAACAGAACGAATTCAAATTGCCGCTGTTGCGCCGCACGCTGTCATCCGTCGTCGCGCAGGCTAACGGCTAGAGGAAATACACCATGGATTTCAACACTCCCGCCGCACAGAATCCGATCGACCGCGAGATCGTCGTCACCAAGCCGCATGACCGCATCGATGGTCCCGTCAAGGTGACCGGACGCGCGACCTACGCCTATGAATACCATGCCGAGGCTCCTAACGCCGCCTATGGCTTCATCCTTGGCGCCTCAATCGGCAAGGGCAGCATCGCCGCTATCGATACCGCCGCCGCGGAAAAGTCCCCCGGCGTGCTGCTGGTGCTGACACACAAGAATGCACCGAAGCAGTCGAAAGACGGCCGTCATAATGCACCGCAGTTACAGGGCCCCGACGTCCGGAATTTTGACCAGGCGGTAGCTCTGGTCGTGGCGGAGACTTTCGAACAGGCACGCAGCGCCGCGCGGCTGATCCGCGTCGATTATACGATCAGCCCGGGTCGCTTCGACCTCGCCGCCGAGAAGAGCAAGGGCACAATGCCCGACGACGTGCCCGACACCAATATCGGCGACTTCAACGGCGCGATGGCTTCCGCGCCCGTGACCCTCGACGTTAGCTACACCACGCCGGATCAGGCGCATTCGATGATGGAACCCCAGGCCAGCGTGGCGATGTGGGAAGGCGACAAACTGACGCTCTACACGTCGCACCAGATCGTGCACTGGGCCGTCGACGGGGTCGCCAGCACGCTGGGCATCGCCAAGGACAAGGTACGGATCGTCTCGGCCTATGTCGGCGGCGGCTTTGGTTCGAAGCTGAAAATCTACAGCGATCCGATCCTGGCAGCGGTAGCCGCAAAACAACTCAACCGCCCGGTCAAGGTGGCGCTGACCCGGCCCCAGATCTACAACCACACCAGCCATCGCCCGGCGACGATCCAGCGGCTGCGGTTCGGCGCCGAGCGCGACGGCACCCTGACCGCTATCGGCCACGAAGTATGGTGCGGCAACCAGGCCGGCGGTGAACCGGAGAATGCGGCCGATCAGACCCGGCTGCTTTATGCCGGCGCCAACCGCATGACCCGGGTCAGGATGACGCTGCTCGATTTGCCGCTCGGCGCCGCGATGCGCGCGCCCGGCGAGGCTGTCGGGCTGCTGGCGCTGGAATGCGCGATGGATGAGCTGGCGGAAAAACTGGCGATCGATCCGATCGAGCTCCGCATCAAGAACGATACCCAGTTTGATCCTGAAAAGGGTCCGAGCCGACCGTTCTCGACCCGCGGGCTTGTCCAATGCCTGCGCACGGGCGCCGAGAAATTTGGCTGGGACAAGCGCAATGCCAAGCCGGGGATGGTTCGCGATGGCCAGTGGCTGGTCGGGATTGGCGTCGCTTCAGCGATCCGCAGCAATCTGGTGCAGCCATCCGGCGCGCGCGTCACCCTCGACGGCAAGGGCGTACTGACCATCGAGACGCAGATGACCGATATCGGAACCGGCAGCTACACCATCCTGGCGCAGATCGGCGCGGAGATGCTGGGCCTGACGATGGCGCAGGTCCGCGTCAAACTCGGCGACAGCGACTTCCCGCATTCGGCCGGATCGGGCGGATCATGGGGCGCCAACAGCGCCAGCGCGGGCGTCTATGCCGCCTGTGAAAAATTGCGTGGCGCCATCGCCGCCAAGGCCGGGTTCAATTCCACCGACCTGATCTTTGCAGAAGGCAAGATCGTCACCGCGGGACGCAGCGTCGACCTGACAGAAATCGTTGGTTCGGCCAGCATCACGGTGGAAGATTCCATCACGTTCGGCGACCTCACCAAGAAATTCGCGCAGGCGGCATTCGGCGCGCATTTCGCAGAAGTGGGCGTCGATACGGCAACCGGTGAGGTCCGGGTTCGACGGCTGCTGAGCGTGTGCGCCGCCGGTCGCATCATCAACCCGAAGACCGCGCGCAGCCAGTGCCTCGGCGGCATGACCATGGGGATCGGCGCGGCACTGATGGAAGAGCACGTCGTCGATACCCGTCATGGCTACTTCGTCAACTACGATCTCGCCGAGTACCAGGTGCCGGTGCATGCCGACGTTCCCGATCTCGACGTGATCTTCCTCGAGGAGCGCGACGACAAATCGTCGCCGATCAAGGCCAAGGGCGTCGGTGAATTGGGTATCTGCGGCGTGGGCGCGGCCATCGCCAACGCGGTCTACAATGCCAGCGGCGTCCGCATTCGCGATTATCCGCTGACGCTGGACAAGGTTCTGAAGAAACTTCCGGTCGCCGCCTGATCTGGGCGAAGCAACTCAATTCACCGCGGACGGCACCTTCGGGAAGGCCGCGGTGAAGGTGGCGCCATTTTTCGGCACGCTCTCGATCAACAGCCGGCCGCGATGCCGGTTGAGAATATGTTTCACCAGTGACAGGCCAAGGCCGGTGCCGCCCTGCGCGCGGCTGTCGCCGACATCGACTCGGTAAAACCGTTCTGTCAGACGCGGCAGATGTTCCGGCGCGATCCCGGGCCCGAAATCGCGCACCGCGACGCGCACCTCCGGCACCCCCTCGCCAGTGGCGGCCGCGGTCACCGACACCACTACGCGCCCGCCTGACGCACCATATTTCAGCGCGTTCTCGATCAGGTTCTCGAACAGACGCAACAATTCCTCGCGGTCACCAGCGATCACCACCGGGGCATCCGGAAGCGCCATCTCGATCTTGACGTGACGCTCGGCGGCGAGCGGTTCGAGGCCATCGCCGACCTGGCGGATGATGGGAAGGATATCGACCTGCATGTCGGGCCGTACATGGGCGGTGAGTTCAACCCGTGACAGCGACAGCAGATCATCGATCAGCCGCGCCATTCGTCTCGCCTGGGTATGCATGATGCCCAGGAATCGTTCGCGTGCCTTGGCGTCGTCCTTCGCCGGGCCCTGCAGGGTTTCGATGAAACCGGACAACGCCGCCAGCGGCGTACGCAATTCATGGCTGGCATTGGCGACGAAATCAGCGCGCATTTCTTCCACCCGACGCAGCGGGGTCTGATCGTGAAACGTCAGCAACATGCAGGTGTCAAGGCCACCGAACGCGGTCGGAACCGACAACGGCGTAATGATCAGCTCCATCCAGCGATCGACCGGGACGTGATCGAGATAGGTGGCACGGCGCGGCTCGGTGGTGGCGATGGATTCCCGCAGCGCGGTGACGATCTCGGGCGAGCGCAAGGCGAACTGCGCCAGTTCGTTCTTGCGCAGCGCCGGCGCCAGTTGCGCGGCCGCGCCGTTGAAATGAATGACGCGCCCGGCGCGGTCGAGCAGCACGGCGGGATCCGGCATGCCGGCGATGATGGCGCGTACGGCGGGCGCTTCCACCGGATTGTCGCCCAATACTTCCTCGCGCGACGTCGCCACATCGTGCAGGCGCCACGGCACCAGCGCGGCGCCTGCGATGCAGGCGAAGGCAATGCCGGCACGGGTCGGCGACAGTTCGCCGAACATCACCAGCGCGATCAGCGCCAGGCCGGCAGCCAGCAGGATGATCGCGGAATGCCGCAATCGGTCCGGCCAAGGCGAAAACAATGTCGGGGGAGAAGCTTCGACGGCCATCTGGCGGGTTCTCTTCCTGCTCCGGGGGGCGGGATCAGGCGCCGGAGCCGCCATGTTCTTTCAGGGGACGACCGATGCCCTTGTGGGGATCAGCCTCAACCGCCACCGCGATCGCCTGCAGCTTCTTCGAGCGCGCGCTGACAATAAGCTCGCGACACGTCAGCAGAATGACGGAAATAAAGAACGGCGCTAGATAATACAGCACGCGGAACAGCAGCATGCCGGCCAGCAATTCTTCCTTGTCCATCTGCCACAGCCCGATCAACATCGCGGCATCGAACACGCCAAGGCCGCCAGGTGAGTGGCTGGCAAATCCGAGCAGGGTGGCGGAGACAAAGATCACCGCGACCACCACAAAACCGAGATTGGGCTCGTCGGGCACCAGCATGTACATGGCCAGCGCGCAGAAGCCGAGGTCAACGATGCCGATCACGATCTGCAGCAGCGTCAGCGGGCCGCCCGGCAGCATCACCGACCACGGGCCGCGGCCGACGCTGCGCGGCTTGATCCAGACCCATGCCACATAACAGGCAAGGCCGAGCAAGATCGCGAAGGCAAACAGCCGGTTGAGCCAGGGCGGCAGCTGATCGATCGCGCTGGCGGCTTCCGGATGATAGGCGATGCCCATACCGAGCACCGCGGCATTGCCGAGCCAGAAGGTCAGCCCGGCCAGGAAACAGATCTTGGCGACGTCAATCGCATTAAGGCCCCAGGCCGAATAGATCCGGTAGCGGACCGCCCCGCCCGTAAACACGCTGGCGCCGACATTGTGGCCGATCGAATAGCTGGAAAACGCGGCCAGCGCATTGACGCGATAGGGGATATCGCGGCGGCCGATCGCCCGCACGGCAAACCAGTCGTAGAAGGTCAACGTAAAATAGCCAGCGGCTACCGACAGCGCGGCAAGGCCGATCAGTCTCGGTTCGGTCGCCTTCATTGCCTCATAGACGGCGGGACCGTTGATGTTGCGCAGCTTGTGATAGAGCATGTAGCAGGCGAAGCCGATCACGGCGACGCTGAACAGAACACCGAGCTTGTGCAGGATTTGCTTGTCGCGCAGAAACGAGACCGCCCTGCGTATTGCTTCCAGCATCTCAACCTCGAATGCGATCCCAGATCATTGGCAGCATATAATCGCCGCGCAACCACCGTCTCATTTTTTCAGGACGGTCTGTCCTAGCGTGTTTTGCGGAAAAGTGGAATTCGCGCGCCTGAGTGAAAAACACGCAGGATTGATATATTAGCTGATCCCTAACAAACCAGTGCCGTGGTTTACCGGTGATGTCGCGACAAAATGGCAGCGGGACGCCATCTCACGCCATGATGAACCATTCGTGACATGTGATGCCGGCCCGGCGGAGAGGCGTTGGGAGACCAGCAGATCGAGTTCCGGCGCCAATCCGGTCAACAGGGCATGAGCCTGGCCGCGATAACGCTGTTGCCAGACCCGGTCAGTGACCATCGGATGACGCAGCGTGCCACGAACCAACTTGAAGAAGGCGTCCCGGTCGGCGCGGTTTGTTCGGGACCAAGCCGCTCCGCCTGATAGCCCCGGTCATTGGCCCCAGCATTGTAGCGGCCGAACATTCGACAATGCGCCGCCAGGCTCATGCCGTCACCTGACGCGACACCACCCAATCGCGCAGCCAAGATCCGATCGCGCAGCCCACCAGGTAACAGCCGAACAGCGCGAGACCGAGATCGAGTCCGTAGCCAAACCGGCCGGGCACCAGCCGGGCCGCCGCGATTCCGACCACGATGGCGGCCAGCACGCCCAGCCGCTGCTTCCAGGCGCGTGACACCGAGGTGCCACGATAGACCACCGCGATCCAGCCCATGCCGAAACCTATCAGGAAAGCACCGAACAGCCAGCCCCACAGAAACATCGCCAGATAGATCATGCTATTGCCTTACCACGAATTCGATGCGGCGGTTTTGCAGCTTGCCATCGTCGGTGTCGTTGACCGCGATCGGCTGGCTGCTGCCGTAGCCGGTAGTGGTGAAGCGGGATTCCGGCAGGCCCGCCGCGACTAGATAATCCTCGACTGCCTGCGCCCGCTTTTCCGACAGCGTCTGGTTGAAAGCGGGATCGCCATCGCCGTCGGTGTGGCCGATGATCTCGAAATTGGTGGTGGGACAGCGCATCGCGATCTCGATCAGACGATCGAGCAGCCCGGCGGAATCCGCATTAATGGTGGCACTGGAGGTCTCGAACCGGATCCGGCCCTTGGTGAGGTTCTGCACGAACAGTTGCTGACACACGGTGGAATCCACCGGCGAAGCGGCCGGCTTGACCGAGACTTCTGCCTTGGTCTGCCAGCCCGGCGGCAATTCGCGTGTGAGACCAGCACGAATCCGATCGGCGGCGACCTCATACAGGGCGTCGCCGGACAGCTTGACCTCGCGGTCAGACACCACCAGCGTACCGGTCGACAGCCGTGACAAGGCGCCAAGCGCCGAGGTCACCGCTGCCGCGAAACCGGCGGGCGCGCCGATGCTGGCCTTGAGGTTATCGAGGATCTTCTCATTGGCAAATTTGCGGCCGGCGGCGCCGGCCAACGCGGCATGCACGTTGTTGTCGGGAACATAGCCGCTTAGCGTCAACGTCACTGCGACCGGGTCCTTGTTGGCCTGAAAAATATAGGGCGGCGCCTTGACGTCATTGGTCGTGACCGTAAATCCGTCCGGAAGATTCTTCAGCGCGGCGGCGATGGCCTCGCGGCCGCCGAGCTCACGCGCCATGCCGGAGAGGCTGACATTGCTGTCCGTGATCGTGATCTTGCCGTCCTTCAGCTTGGAGATCTGGTCGATCAGCAGCAGCGCCGCGGCATCAAAGCGCGGCGGCGCGCCACGTTTCAGCCCCATGCGGTCCGACACCTCGGTACCGTTGAGCGCCGCGCGCGCGGTCTCGACAATGCGCGCTCTGCTGGCCGGCAGCGGCGCCGTACCCCACAACGTCACCCGCACATTGTCGCGCTCGGCGACCCAGATGAATGGCTTGGCCTCGGCAACCAGACGGGTGTTATCATTGACCAGCCGCACGCCGGGCACCGCCTCCACCGACGAAACCGCGCTGCGCCGGCCGTCTTCGGAGAATGCCTCGGCATCGAACGAGACGTCACGGCCGCCAACAACGATCCGGGTCTTGTCGAGCACGGTATTCTTCAGCGACGCGCCGCTGCGCGCCGCCAGATCCGCCTCCAACGGCAACGTCGTGCTCCAGGCGGCCAGCGCCCACAGGATGGCGAGGGGAACGAGGCCGGGCCACCATTTGCCGCTCCACCTGAAAAGTCCGTACATTCGAGTTCCTGCGGAGGTCTGGAAGCAGAGAGAAAACAAACCCTTGCGGGGCTGTCAAACTGAAATCGCCATTCGCTATGGTGCGCCGGCGGGTAGTGGGGTAACGGTTATTCAACCGTTGCTGATTATGTCTGGTGGGTAGCATCAATTGCTTGGTCATACGATGAAGCAGATCCGTACCAACATGATCCGTGCCGGGCTGGACGCGCTGTATTTCAGCGGCGCCCACCGCGTGCTGCGACCGATTTTTGGCGGTGTTGGCACCGTCTTCATGCTGCATCACGTTCGCCCAGCGCAGGCCGGGCCGTTTCAGCCGAACCGTCATCTTGAAATCACCCCGGACTTCCTGCGGGCCACGCTGGCCTATATCCGCGCCTCGGGCATCGACATCGTGCCCCCCGAGGAGGTGCGGCGACGGCTGGCCGAACGGGATTTTGCACGGCGCTTCGCCTGCTTCACCTGCGACGACGGCTATCGCGACAACCGCGACTTCGCACTTCCGGCGATGCGGGACTTCGACGCGCCGTTCAGCGTCTACGTCGCCAGTGATTTCGCCGATGGCGCCGGCCGGCTGTGGTGGATCGCGCTGGAACGGGTGGTCGCAAGCGCCGATGTGATCGACGCCCCGATCGACGGCCGAATCATTCGCCTGGATACCTCGACGCTGCCCGGCAAGGCGACCGCCTATGACCGCTTGCATGGCTGGCTGCGCGGCCTGCCGGGCGATCTCGATATCCGCCGCGAAATGTCGGCATTATGCGCCGCCCATGGTGTCGACGAAGACGCGATCAGCCGCGAACTCTGCCTGTCTTGGGACGAATTGAAGCCGTTCGCCGCCGACCCCCTGGTTACGATCGGCGCCCACACCGTCAGCCACGGCAATCTTGCCAAACAGTCCGAGGCAATGGCGCTGCACGAACTAACGACCAGCCGTGAGCGCATCGAAGCGACACTGCAACGTCCCGCCGTCGATCTGGCCTATCCCTATGGCGATCGCCAAGCCGCCGGCCCGCGCGAATTTGCGCTGGCGCGGACGGCCGGTTTCCGTACCGCTGTGACGACTCGGCCCGGCGTGATCTTCGCCGACAGTTCCGAGCAACTCACCGCGCTGCCGCGGGTCTCGCTGAACGGCAATTTTCAGGATACCCGCTACCTGCCCGTGCTGACCTCCGGCGCGGCCACCGCGGTGTGGAACGGGTTTCGCCGCGGAACGGCGTGACCAGCAGCTCACCGCCGGTCATCGCACTGATGATTCCGGACGATGCCGTTTAATACAGCCGAGCCTATAGATTGAGCAATTAACCAGCTCCCGCTGCTCTCTGGGTCGATTTCGGAACACGAAAATCCGGAATTCAACGCTGATAACACTTCATATTTTGAATAAACAATATCGCGGAGGCACCTTGCACACAATGGCATGCCGATTGCTTGATTAACTATGAGAGGTGCATGGCTCCGGGAGAGATTCGGCAATGGCGCACTCGCTGCATACAACAACCGTCAACGCCGAGCCCGCTCCCATTTTGGTTGACTGGGGCAGCACGGCTCTCTTGATCATCGATATGCAGCGCGATTTCATGGAGCCTGGCGGGTTTGGCGAGACGCTCGGCAATGACGTCTCGCGACTGGCCCGCGCCGTCGCGCCGATCGCCGCCGTGCTGAAGGCCGCGCGTAACAGCGGTCTGCTGGTCATCCACACCCGCGAAGGCCACTTGCCCGATTTGTCCGATGCGCCCCCCGCCAAGATCGAGCGTGGCGCGCCGTCGTTGCGGATCGGTGACCCCGGCCCGATGGGGCGCATTCTGATCCGCGGCGAGGCGGGCCACGACATCATTCCCGCGCTGTATCCGGTCGAAGGTGAGCTCGTCATCGACAAGCCCGGCAAGGGCGCGTTCTACGCCACCACGCTGGGCGCCGATTTGAAGGCACGCGATATCGACACGCTGCTGGTCTGCGGCGTCACTACCGAAGTCTGCGTCAACACCACCGTTCGCGAGGCCAATGACCGCGGCTATCGCTGCATCGTGCTGGCCGACGGCTGCGCCTCCTACTTTCCGGAATTCCACGAGATGGGCCTGAAGATGATCAAGGCCCAGGGCGGCATCTTTGGTTGGGTCTCCGACTCCGCCAGCGTCCTTCAAGCCATGGCCCAAGAACACTTGCAAGAACACGTAGTGGAGACTTCACCCATCTAGCAGCGGGAGCATCATCATGAACACGTTCGCAGGGACTGCCGGAAAATCCGATTTCAAGCCGATGTTATGGACGCCGGGCGACTGGAATGCGTTTTTCGGTTTCGGCACCAATATCCTCGTCAACATGCTGGTACTGACGGGCCTGTTGCGCTTCGTGCTGAAGATGCCGGACGCTATCGTATTCGGCCGCATCCTGCCGGCGCTCGGCCTGATGATGTGCCTGTCGACCTTCTATTACGCCTGGCTCGCCTACAAGCTAGCGCAAAAAACCGGTCGCTCCGACGTCTGCGCGCTGCCTTCGGGCATCAGCGTGCCACATATGTTCATCGTCACCTTCGTGATCATGCTACCGATCGCCATCACCACCGGTGATCCCGTCAAGGGCTGGGAGGCAGGCCTCGTCTGGGTGTTCTTCCAGAGTTTCATCCTGATGATCGGCGGCTTTATCGCGCCGTTCATCCGAAGGGTGACGCCGCGCGCGGCCCTGCTCGGCACGCTGGCCGGCGTCTCCATCACCTTTATCGCGATGCGTCCGGCGCTGGAAATGTTCATGACGCCGGTGATTGGTCTCACCTGTTTCGCCATCATCCTGCTGAGCTGGTTCGGCGGTTACAAATACCCGAAGAACATTCCGGCCGGGCTGGTGGCGATCGGCGTGGGCATGGTGATCGCGTGGGGCTCCAACCTGCTCGGCATCGGGGTCGGCGGTGTCAGCGGCGCCGGGGTCACGGCGGCGTTCGGCAATTTCGGCTTCTCGGTGCCGATCCCGGCGATCGATCACGTCTTCTCCGGCTTCCAGTTCCTTGGCATCATCCTTGTTACCGCCATCCCTTACGGGATCTACGACCTGGTCGAGGCGATGGACAATGTGGAGTCCGCGGAAGCCGCCGGCGACGAATACCCGACCACCCGCGTGCTCACCGCCGACGGCGTCGTGTCGCTGATCGGCTGCCTGATGGGCAACCCCTTCATCAATGCGGTCTACATCGGCCATCCCGGCTGGAAAGCGATGGGCGGCCGGATCGGCTACTCGGCGGCTACCGGCATCATGGTGGTGGTGCTGTCGTGGTTCGGCATCATCTCGCTGATGCTGGCGATCGTCCCGGTCGTCGCGATCTCGCCGATCCTGCTGTACATCGGCATGCTGATCTGCGCGCAGGCGTTCGAGACCACCCCGCGTGAACATGCTCCCGCGATCGCGCTGTCGCTGACGCCGCATCTGGCGGCCTGGGCCACGGTGCTGCTGTCCGGCGCGCTCGGCGCCGCCGGCATGAATTTCGGCGCCCAGCACGCGCCGGATTTTGTCGCCAAAATGGGCCAGAACGGCGTGCTGTTCCACGGCCTCGAGGTGATGGGCGGTGGCTCGATCCTCACCGGCCTGGTGCTCGGCGCGATCGCGGTGTTTGTGATCGAGCGCAAGTTCGTCAACGCATCGGCCTTCGCGCTGGCCGGCGCGGTCCTGACCTATCTCGGCTTCATGCATGGTGAGGCGATCGGGACCGGCGGTGGTTGGGGGGTGACGCCTGGCGTCGCGCTGGCCTATGCTCTGGTCGCGGCCGGGTTCTTCGCAGCGGAGAAGTTCGGCACGGCCACTGTTTCTGTCCCGCAGCATCCGGAGCCATCCCTTGCAATACCTGCCGAATAAATTCGTTGTCGTCAGCGGATGGCGCATTGGCGCCATCCGCAGCAGGTTCGCCGCGTGACCGAAACCATCGCAGCCATCGTCGCCGCGCACCGCGCCGGCTCCGTCACCCCCGCGCAGACCATCGCCCGCAGTTTCCAGCGCATCCGCGATCACAACGATCCCGCGATCTTCATCGCGCTACGCGATGAAGCGTCCGCCATTGCGGAAGCGCAGGCGCTGGGCGCGAAAGACCCGGCGACGCTGCCGCTCTATGGTGTGCCGGTCGCGGTGAAGGACAATATCGACGTTGCCGGCCTGCCGACCACCGCCGCCTGCCCCGCCTTCGCCTATACGCCGAGCCGCGACGCCAGCGCGGTGGCACGACTACGCGCCGCAGGCGCCATTATCATCGGCAAGACCAATCTCGACCAGTTCGCCACCGGGCTGGTCGGCGTGCGCTCACCCTACGGCATCCCGAAAAACGCGGTGCGTGACGACCTGATTCCGGGTGGATCGAGTTCGGGGTCGGCGGTGGCCGTCTCCGCCGGTCTGGTTCCGCTGTCACTCGGCACTGACACCGCCGGCTCCGGCCGGGTACCGGCGATGCTCAACAATATTGTCGGGCTCAAGCCCAGCCTGGGCCTCGTCCCGACCGCCGGCGTGGTGCCGGCCTGCCGCACGCTGGACTGCGTATCGATTTTTGCGCTGACGGTCGACGATGCGATCGCGGCGCTCGACGTGATGGGCGGCTATGATGCCCATGACCCGTTTTCAAGGCAGCGTACCGTTGGCGCGCTCTCCGAATTTCCGAAAGGCCTGCGGCTTGGTGTGCCGCGCAACGGGCAGTTGATCTTCTTCGGCGATACGGTCTCGGAAAAGGCCTATGCCGACGCGCTGAAACGCTGGACCGCGCTCGGCGCCACCCTGGTCGAATTCGACCTCGAGCCGTTCTATGAGACCGCGCGGCTGCTCTATGACGGGCCGTGGGTGGCGGAGCGCCTGCTGGTGATCCGTGACCTGCTGGCCTCGGCGCCGGATGCTATCCATCCGGTGACCCGAGAAATCACCATCGTCGGCGCGCGCCAGAGCGCCACCGATACATTTGCCGCATTATACAGACTGCAGGGCCTCAAGCGCACCGCCGAGGCGGCGTTCGCCGACATCGATGCTCTGGTACTGCCGACCGCGCCGACGGCCTATTCGACGGCGCAGGTGCTGGCCAATCCGATCGAACTGAATAGCCGGCTCGGCACCTACACCAATTTCGTCAACCTGCTCGATCTGTGCGGGCTGGCGATCCCCGCAGCGATGCGCGGCGACGGCATTCCGTTCGGCATCACGCTGCTGGCACCGGCCGGCGACGACGCGAAGCTGGCAAGCCTTGGTCGCGTATTTCACGCTGATACAAAGCTTCCACTGGGCAGCAAGAAACTGCCGCAGCCGCCGCTCGCGGCGCTGCCAGCAGCAAAATCCGACGACATCCCGATCGTCGTGGTCGGCGCGCATCTGTCGGGCATGGCGCTGAACGGCGAGCTCACCGCGCTCGGCGGACGACTGATCAGGGCCACGACCACCGCGCCGGACTACCGGTTCTACGCGCTGAACGGCACCACGCCGGCCAAGCCCGGATTGCTGCGCGTCGAGGCAGGCAGCGGCTCGGCGATCGCCGTCGAGATCTGGTCGCTGTCGGCGGCGGCGTTCGGCAAATTCGTCGCGTCGATTCCGCCGCCGCTATCGATCGGCACGCTGCAACTGGCGGACGGCTCGGGCGCCAAGGGTTTTATGGTGGAGCCTATCGCCGTTGAGGATGCCCGCGACATCTCGCATTTCGGCGGCTGGCGCGCTTACGCCGCGGATCCTCAGAAATAGCTGTCGCGTCCCGGACGCGGTGCCGCCTTCTTCGTGCGCCCCGCAGCGCCGGACCGCATCAATCTCTGTCGACCGCTATGGCCCCGGCTCCGCGAAGCAATACTTCGTATTGCATCGCCTCCGGGGCACGATTCAGCTTGATCAAGCCGCGCGGATATTTTCCATGAAGCGATCGAGTTCGGCGCGCAACCGCGTGCTCTCGCTCGACAGCGACTGCGCGGAATTGAGCACCTGCTCGGATGCTGCTCCCGTCTCGGTGGCGCCGCGGTTGACGGCCGTGATATCGCCCGCGACCTGCTGGGTGCCGTGGGCGACGCGCTGCACGTTCTGCGCGATCTCCCGGGTGGCGGCGCTCTGCTGCTCGACGGCGCTGGCGATCTGCGTGGCAATGCTGGAGATTTCTCCAATCGTGTTGCCGATCTGCTTGATCGCGGTGACCGATTCCTGCGTCGCGCTCTGCATCCCGGCGATCTGCGCCGAGATTTCATCGGTGGCCTTCGCCGTCTGGCTGGCCAGCGATTTCACTTCCGACGCCACCACCGCGAACCCGCGACCTGCTTCGCCGGCCCGCGCCGCCTCGATGGTCGCATTCAGCGCCAGCAGATTGGTCTGTTCGGCGATCGCCGTGATCAGATTGACGACGTCGCCGATCCGCTGCGCGGCGCGCGACAATTCATTGATCCGCGCATCGGTCTGCACGGCCTGCGCCACCGCATTGTCGGCGATCCGGCTGGAGGTCTGTACCTGGCGGCCGATCTCGGTGACCGACTGCGACAATTCCTCGGTAGCGGTGGCCACCGACTGCATGTTGGAGGAAGCTTCTTCCGACGCGCCGGCAACCCGGCCCGACAGGCCTTCGGTAGTTTCCGCGGTCCGGGTCAGCGTGCTGGCGGCCGATTCGAGCTGGCCGGCCGAGGCCGACACATTCGACACGATCGCGCCGACGGCGGATTCGAAATCATCGGCGAAGCGGATCAGTTCGGAGCGGCGGGCAGCGCTGGCGGAACGGTTATGTTCGTCATTGGCAGCGGCATCGCGCTCGGCCTTGGCCACCGCCTGCACCTTGAATTCCTCCACGGCGGAAGCCATGTCGCCGAGTTCGTCGCGACGGCCGAGCCCCGGCAGCACCACGTCGAAATCGCCGGCGGCGAGTTGGCGCATCGCGGCGCACATCGCGATCATCGGCTTCGAAATGCTTCTGCCGAGCAGAACGGCGAGCAACGCGCCGATAATGAAGCCACCGAGACCGAGGCCGGCGACCTGGCGCTCGGTATCATGGATCACGGCGTCGGACTGCTGCTCGAGCTGCTGCTGATATGACAGCAGGTCATCTTTCATAGCGGCGGAGAGTTTGGTGATGGCCGTCGCGGTGGAGGTCATCTGCCGTGCCAGCAGGTCGATGGCCTTGGTATTCTCGACATATTGGGTGAAGGCCTCGCGATATGCCTTCACATCGGCGCTGATGACCTTGATCTTCTGGATAATGCGCTCGTCATTGGCGTAGATCGACACAAACGAGGTCTCGAGAAACTTGGTGCGCGCAAAGGCGGCGTTGGCAATTTTCTCGTCGGCGCGGCCGATATAGGTATTCATCAGCGATGACGCGGTAATGAACTGGGTGGCGATATCCTTTACCGTGTCCTGCACCGATGTGAGCCCCGCCAAAGTGGCGGAGTCACCGAGATCATCCAGCTTGTTGCGCAGCATCAGCGCCATCCGGGAGATCTGGCCCGTGGCGATCTGATCGTTCTTGCCCTTGACCGCCAGAATGTCGGCAAACACCTTCGAAAAGACTGCGAACTCCTGGGATAGCCGGGTGATTTTCTCGAGCGGCGCCGGATTGGTAGTCGCCTTCATCGACTGCTCGATGGCATTTTTCAGGCTGGCTTCGGCGGCAAGCGCGGCCTTAGAATCGGCTTCCGCGCCGGTGATGACGTAATAGCGCGCCAGATTCTGGTATGAGGTCAGCTCGCGATCAATGGTCCGGGCGAGGCCGGATTCGGCGACGCTGCCGCGGTAGGCGACGACGCCAGTGGCGACACGCTCGAAGCCGAGATAAGCGAGGCCCATGCTGAGTGCGGAGATCGCCAGCACGGCGGCAAATCCCACCGTCACCTTGGCGCGAAACCGCAGCGACGGAAATTTCGACGAATTCGGATTGGGCAGAACAAGGGTCTTCGATTCCACAGCAGGCTCCCGGTCGCACTCCCAAGCGTCGGTGTTGCCCGCAGACTTACGCCTGAGAACCCCGACATCACGACATTAGAATGCAATGGCTAAAGGGGAGTAAACGCGTACCGTTGTCACCAGAAGTTGCCAGCCGGCCCGGAAGTTGCCAGAAATTTCCGGGCTGGCTACCGATCTAGGCCGCCTTAGCCACCGGTGGCGCCAGCGCCTGCCATTCGCCGGCGAGTTGCAGCTTCGGTTCGGTGAGTGCCTGCAATTGCTCCAGCGTCATGCCGTCCACCATCTCCACCACGAACAGCCCCCGCGGCGTGACGTCGATCACCGCGAGGTTGGTGTAGATGCGCTTGACACAGCCCGCCGCCGTCAAAGGCAGGCTGCAATGCCGGACGATGCGCGGCTCGCCCTTCTTGCTGGTGTGCTCCATGATGACGCGGATTTCCCTGGCGCCGACCGCCAGATCCATCGCCCCGCCAACGCCGGGCGGAAACGCCGGGTCCTCGGTGGTCCAGTTGGCGAGATCGCCGGATTCGGAGACCTCAAAGGCGCCGAGCAGGCTGACATCGAGATGGCCGCCTCGGATCATCACGAAGGCATCGGCGTGGTGCACATAGCAGCCCCCGGTAATCAGCGTGGTGTAGTTCTTTCCGGCGTCGATCAGGTTTTCATCTTCCATGCCGGGCTCCGGTTTGTGGCCGAGTCCGAGGACGCCGTTCTCGCTGTGGAAGATCACTTCGCGATCATCCGGCACATAGCTCGCGGTCAGCGTCGGAATGCCGATGCCCAGATTGACGAAGGCGCCTTCGGGCAGATCCTGCGCGGCGCGCCAGGCCATCTGTTCACGAGTGAGCGGCTTGTAAGGTAAAGTCATGCATTTGCTCCGACGACGACCACGCGGTCGATAAAGATACTCGGCGTCACCACCGCTTCCGGGTCCAGGCTGCCCAGCTCGACCATCTGGTTGACCTGCACGACGCTGAGGTCGGCGGCCATCGCCATCACCGGATTAAAATTGCGTGCCGACTTGATGTAAGTGAGATTGCCCCAGCGGTCCGCCTTGTCGGCGCGCAGCAGCGCGATGTCGCCCTTCAACGGCTTCTCGAACACGTGCAACTTGCCGTCGATCTCGCGGGTTTCCTTGCCCTCGGCCAGCTTGGTGCCAGCCGACACCGGCGAAAAGAAGCCGCCGAGCCCCGCGGCATGGCAGCGCATCCGCTCCGAAATGGTGCCCTGCGGCACCAGTTCGAGCTCCAGGCTCTTGGCTCGGTAGGCATTCAGGAAGGCGCTGTAGTCGCCGGAGCGCGGATAGGAGCAAATCACCTTGACCACCCGGCCGGAGTTGATCAGCCGGGCGAGACCGACATCGCCATTGCCGGAATTATTGGCAACGATCGTCAGGTTGCGCGCGCCCTGCTCGTGCAGCGCCTCCAGCAGATCGTCGGCAACGCCGACCGCGCCGAAGCCGGCCACCAGCACGGTGGCGCCGTCCTTCACGCCGGCAACGGCTTCCGCCAGATTATTCACTTGCTTGTCGATCACGCCAAACTCCCTGTCGCGGAATTATTGTTTCGTTACGGCTGCTTGCCGTATTTGCTGCAGCGCGAATAGAGCATCAAGCACGGCGGGCATAAAGGCACAAATTTGCACATCGGATGCGCACGCCTGCTTCCCGTTCCCCACCTCGAAACGCAAGGCAAGCGATGCCTCCGAACAAGCCCCCTCGGCGGGAAGGGCAAGCCGCTGCGACAGGTCGCAAGCATTCAACCAAAATCCCATTGCAAAGTTTTCGGCTCGCGCTTCTAATTGGAATAATTAAAAATATCGGGAGGTCCGCGTGTCCACAGTGAAACTGACGGTCAACGGCAAGTCTGTGTCCGCCGATGTCGAAGACAGAACCCTTCTCGTCCATCTGCTCCGCGAAACCCTCAATCTGACCGGCACCCATGTCGGTTGCGACACCAGCCAGTGCGGCGCCTGCATCGTGCATATCGACGGCCGCGCGGTGAAATCCTGCACGACGCTGGTCGGCCAGGCCAATGGCAGCCATGTCACCACCATTGAAGGCATTTCGCGCGGTGACGAGTTGCATCCGATGCAGGCGGCGTTCCGCGACAATCACGGCCTGCAATGCGGCTACTGTACGCCCGGCATGATCATGGCCTCGATCGACATCGTGAACCGTCATGGCGGCGACCTCGACGAGGCCACCGTGCGGCAGGAGCTCGAAGGCAATATCTGCCGCTGCACCGGTTATCACAACATCGTCAAATCGGTGCTCGACGCAGCCGCGCGCATGAAGGTGGCCCAGGCAGCGGAGTGATCCGGTGCCATTGCGAATTTCAATTCAATGAAACTGCCGGATTTCGAAAGAAACGGCAGCGCACAAAAACTCCGACAGGGAGATGATCATGGGCGTGGAAGGCATCGGCGCGAGCGTCGTGCGCAAGGAAGACAAGCGTTTCATCACCGGCCGCGGCCGTTATGTCGACGACATCAAGGTGCTGGGCCTGACCCACGCGCATTTCGTCCGCAGTCCGCATGCCCATGCCAAAGTGAAGGGCATTGACGCCACGGCGGCCAAGGCGATGCCCGGCGTGGTCGATGTGCTCACCGGGCAGCAACTGGTCGACGACAAGATCGGCAATCTGATCTGCGGCTGGGCGGTGTCCTCCAAGGACGGCACGCCGATGAAGATGGGGGCGTGGCCCGCGATGGCGCCGGACACCGTGCGCTTCGTCGGCCAGGCCGTCGCGGTGGTCATTGCCGAGACCAAGAACCAGGCCCGCGATGCCGCGGAAGCCGTCGTCGTCACCTATGAGGAGCTGCCGGCGGTCGCGCATATCAAGGCCGCGATCGCGCCCGGCGCGCCGCAGCTGCATCCGGAAGCGCCCGGCAATGTCGTTTATGACTGGGCGATCGGCGAGGAGAAGGCCGTCAACGACGCCTTTGCCAAGGCTGCAAACGTGGTGTCGCTGGAACTGGTCAACAATCGTCTGGTGCCTAATGCGATGGAGCCGCGCGCGGCGATCGCCGAATACAACGACGCCGAAGAGCATTTTACGCTGCACACGACGTCGCAAAATCCGCATGTCGCCCGGCTGGTATTGTCGGCGTTCTACAATATCGCGCA
>NZ_JANXTC010000380.1:0-4414 GCF_025356345.1 Tardiphaga sp. | reverse complement strand
CTGCGTGACGATGTTGCGGATCTCGGCCTTTTCGGCGGTGACCACGCCCTTGATCTTCTTGGGATCGATCGATTTGAGCTTGTCGCCGATCAAATCGAGCACGAACAGCTTGGTGTCCTCGCCGCGCGAGCCGACGCCGCTGCGTGAAAAAATCGCCAGCGCCGAGGGTTTTGGATGATCCGGTCCCCAGTGCAGGCGATAAATGTAGGTGTGCTCGCCCTTGGCCGGCAGCGGGTTCTTCGGGTGCCAGAAGCTGCCGATATTGTCGTGGATTTCCTCCTTGGTCGGAATTTCGAGCAATTGTACCGAACCTTCACCCCAGTCGCCGATCGGCTCGACCCACAGGCTGGGGCGCCGCTCGAAACTGGATTCGAGATCCTGGTAGTCGAGAAAATTCTTCTGCCGCTGCATCAGCCCGAAGCCGCGCGGATTGAGATCGCCGAACGAGCTGATCTGCAAGTCGCGCGGATTGTTCAGCGGCCGCCACAATTGTTCGCCGCGGCCATTATAAATCGCCAGGCCGTCGGAATCGTGCACGGCGGGGCGGAAATCATCGACCTCCTTGCGGTCGTTGGGACCGAAGAAGAACATGCTGGTGATCGGCGCCAGGCCGGCATTCTTCAACTCCACCCGCGGATAGATCGCCATCTCCACATCGAAAATCGTGGTCTCGCCCGGGCGGATGGTGAAGCGATAGGCGGCCGCGGCGCTTTCACTGTCGAGCAGCGCATGGACCACGATCGAACTGGCATTGGATGCCGGCTTCTCGATCCAGAACGCCTTGAACTGCGGAAATTCCTCGCCGGCCGCATCGCCGGTGTTGATCGAAAGTCCGCGCGCCGACAGGCCATAGACCTGACCTTTAGCGACCGCCCGGAAATAGCTGGCGCCAAGGAATACACAGACCTCGTCATAATAATCGGGCTTGTTGATCGGCGCATGCAGCCGGAAGCCGCCGAAGCCGAGATCGGTGCCGGCCGGTGGCGGCGGCGTGGTGCCGAAGGAGAAATTCTCGGGTTGATATGGGACTTGGATGGCCTGCCCACTGGCGACTTGATAGATGTCGACGCGGTTGGTGTAGAACGAGCCGCGGTGAAAGAATTGCACCTCGAACGGCAGCTTCTCGCCATGCCAAAGCGCCTTCTCCGGATTGAATCGAAGCGCGCGGTACTGGTCGTAATCGAGGTTCTTCAGCGAATCCGGCAGCTTGTTGTCCGGCGCCTTGAACGCCTTGGAGGCGGCATCACGCGCCATCTGCCGCACGACAGAAGCGTCGAAAGGTGTCGGTCCAGCGGCGGCGGCGAGGCTGCGCGGCGACATCGCCAGCAGCGGCAGCACGGCCGTAGCGCCGAGAAGTTGACGTCGGTTCAAGGTATCTCCAGATGTCCAAAGAGCTGATACGCGACAACACATGACGAGCGCTCAGGTTCCCTGCCAGGAACAATGTTGGACTGGACAGGTCTGGATCGCTGTCCCGACTTTGTCGAAACCAGATTCAACTTGGCGCTGCTTGGCCTGCAACCCGTTCAATCCTTGGCCAGCGTCCGCCAATATTGCCAGGGCGGCGGATCGGGCAGGGCCGTCTTGAGAAAATCGAGGAATACGCGCACGCGATTACTGACAAGTCGCCGGCTTTGGTACACCGCGTAAATCGGATGTTCTTCGGGACATTGATGCTCCGGGAATAGTTCGATCAGCCGACCCTGCGCCAAATCATCGGCGATCTGCACTTCGATCAACCGGGCGATGCCGAGGCCGGCGCGAACGAACTCTATCAGGATGGAAGCCTGGTTGGATCGCACCCGACTCTTCACCGATAGCGGCTTGGAACCACCATCATCGCCACGCACGGTCCAGGTACTGGCGGCGATCGATGAATGGAAATTCAGGCAGCTGTGCTGGGCCAGTTCGTCCGGATGCGACGGCATGCCATGTTCCGCCAGATAGTCCGGCGACGCGCAGATGATCCAGCGCGTGCTCGTGAAGCGGGTCGCCACTAATGAGGAGTCATCGAGATGACCGACATGGATCGTCACGTCGGTGCCCTCGTCGAGCAGCGGTCCGGGATCGATTCGCAATTGCAACTCGACCTGCAGCTCTGGATGTTGGCGGCAGAATTCCGGTAGCTTCTTCGCCAGAACGGCCTGACCAAAGATCGGCATCGAGCGAATCTTCAGTGTCTCGCGGCCGAGTTTGCCGCTGAAAACCGTCGCGTCGGCGGCTTCAACCGCCTCGATGGCGGCGAGCGCCGCCTGATAGAACAACTCGCCCTCCGGGGTCATCACGATGTTGCGGTGCGCGCGTCGAAACAGCAGCGCGCCGAGCCGCTCTTCCATCCGCGCGATCAGCTTGCTGACGGCGGAAGGCGTTATCGCCAGGTTGCGCGCCGCAGCGGAAAAGCTGCCATCCTCCGCCGCCCGCACGAAAACCTGCATCTCTGTGTAGCGGTTCACGTTTTTCTCATGTGACAGGAATTCACAGCAGCTTTGACCGATAGGGTCTGGAAAGGCAATCGGCAAATCCGTAGCCTCCGGTTCAATAGCGCTCCGATCAATCGAGAGCCTGCGCAAGAACGAACCGGGAGATGCCCCTTGGTCACTATTTCGAGCACCGCTTCCGCGGTGAGTGAGTCACCGCGCCAGGTCTATGACGCGATCATCATCGGTGCCGGCTTTTCCGGGCTCTATCAGCTGCACAAATTGCGCGACGAACTTGGCCTTGACGTGGTCGTCCTCGAAAAGGGCGATGGCATTGGCGGGACCTGGTACTGGAATAGGTATCCCGGCGCCCGCTGCGACTCCGAGAGCTACTACTACTGCTACTCCTTCAACAAGGAGATCGAGCAGGCGTGGAGCTGGAGCGAGCGCTATCCCGAGCACCCGGAAATCCGGAAATACCTGAATTTCGTCGCCGACCGGCTCGAACTCAAGCGCGATATCCGGCTAGGCACGGAAGTCGTTTCGGCGTCGTTTGATGACACTACCAATATGTGGAGCGTGAACACCGCCAGCGGCCAGGTGCTGTCGGCGTCGTTTCTCATCACCGCCGTGGGCTGCCTGTCCAGCACCAACGTGCCGAAGCTGCCGGGCCTCGAGAATTTCAAGGGCCAGTGGTACCATACCGGCCTGTGGCCGCATCAAGGCGTTGACCTCGGCGGCAAGCGCGTCGGCCAGATCGGCACCGGATCGACCGGCATCCAGGCGGCCCCGGCGCTGGCGCAGCAGGCGAAGCATCTCACCGTGTTCCAGCGCACCGCGAATTACAGCATTCCCGCCCGCAACGGCCCGGTCTCCGCGGACGACATCAAGCATACGCGCGAAACCTATGATGATATCTGGCGCCAGGCGCGCGCCGGCACCAACGGACATCCGTTCTCGATGTCGACGCGGTCGGCGCTCTCGGTCCCGGACGAGGAGCGCGACGAGATCTATGAAAAAGCGTGGGAGCGCGGTGGGTTGCGTTTTCGCGCGTCGTTCTCAGACATCCTGCAGGACGTCAAGGCCAACGATACGGCGTCCGATTTCATCCGCCAGAAGATCAAGGAAGTGGTCGAGAATCCCGCGATCGCCGACATGCTGACCCCGCACGACCACGGCTTCGCCACCAAGCGGCCGCCGATCGACACCGGCTATTTCGAAACCTTCAACCGCGAAAACGTGCAGCTTGTCGACCTGAAGGCGGAGCCGATCGTCGAGGTGACGGCGAACGGCATCCGGACCACTCAACAAGAATACGAACTTGACATCATCGTTTTTGCGACCGGGTTCGACGCCCTCACCGGCGCGCTCGTCAATCTGAATATCGCCGGCAGCGGCGGCCACAAATTGAAGGATGCATGGTCGGCCGGACCGCGCACCTATCTCGGTCTTCAGACGCCGAGATTTCCGAACCTGTTCACCATTACCGGTCCCGGCAGTCCGTCGGTACTCTGCAACATGCCGATCGCCATCGAGCAGCATGTCGACTGGATCACCAACTGCATTCGTGAAATGCGGGCCAAAGGTTTGAAGCGGATCGAGGCCCAGTCTGAATCGACGGACAAATGGGTCGATGAGGTCAATGAAGCCGCCGACGCCACGCTGCTGCCGATGGCCAGTTCGTCGTGGTATCTCGGCGCCAATGTGCCGGGAAAGCCGCGCGTCTTCATGCCCTATGCCGGCGGCTTCGCGCGCTACACGTCGATCTGCGACGACGTGGCCCAGGACGACTACCGCGGTTTCTCGCGGAGCTGAACAAGGCCGGCCGGACAGGAGTGTCCGATCGTCGCAGCGAAGCTGGTAGCGGCTTTGAAAAGGCTGTTGGACAGAACGCGATGGATACTGCACGATCCGTGCAAGGGGCTGATCGATAACAGGCCTGCGGCGGAGGACGGGAAGTGACCGGAAAACCGGCGCACCCGAATACAAAACCAAAT
>NZ_JANXTC010000274.1:0-9704 GCF_025356345.1 Tardiphaga sp. | reverse complement strand
CCGCCATAGCCCATCGGCACCCCAAACCGCTGCGCCGAGCCGATCGCGATGTCGGCGCCGAGTTCGCCCGGCGAGGCCAGCAGCGTCAGTGCCAGCAGATCGGCGGCGACGATGGCCAGCGCGCCCCTGGCCTTCAGCGTCGTCACCGCCTTGCGCAGGTCGCGCACCACGCCGGACGTGCCGGGATATTGCAGCAGACCGCCAAACACATCGGCCTTGTCGAGATCGGTCAGTGGATCGCCAATCACCAGCGTCCAGCCCAGCGGCTCGGCGCGGGTGCGCAGTACGGCAATCGTCTGCGGATGCACCTCGTGATCGACGAAGAACATCCGTGTCGTCACGCTTGCGGCCCGCTCCGCGAGTGCCATCGCCTCCGCTGCCGCGGTCGCCTCGTCGAGCAGCGAAGCGTTCGCAACGTCGAGCCCGGTAAGGTCGCAGATCATGGTCTGGAAATTGAACAGCGCCTCGAGCCGGCCCTGGCTGATCTCCGGCTGGTACGGCGTGTAGGCCGTGTACCACGCTGGATTCTCCAGGATGTTGCGCTGGATCACCGCCGGCAGAATGGTGCCGGAATAGCCTTGGCCGATCAGCGAGGTGAAGACCTCGTTCTGGGTCGCCAGCTCGGTCATGTGCGCCAGCGCCTCGGTTTCGCTCAGCGCGCGGCCGAGATCGAGCGGCTTCGCCTGCCGGATCGACGCCGGCAGCGTCTCGCCGATCAACGACGACAGCGACTTGGCACCGACCGCTTCCAGCATCGAAGCGATATCGGACGGCGAGGGACCGATGTGGCGGCGGACGAAATCGCTGGCGATGTCAGTGGAGACTTGTTCAGTCATCGGCTCTTCCTCGAACGATATGTTTGATCGTAGGGTGGGCAAAGGCGCCCTTGCGCCGTGCCCACGCTTTCCCGCAGCAACAAAAAGACGTGGGCACGCTTCGCTTTGACCACGCTGCGAAGGCCTCAGGCGACGTGAGCCTGGTACGCGGCCTCATCCATCAGGCCGTCGAGCTCACTCTTGTCGGCCAGCCTCACCCTGAAGAACCAGGCCTTGTCGGCGGCGTCGGAATTCACCATGGCCGGCTCCTGCGCCAGCGCCGCATTGACCTCGATCACTTCGCCGCTGACCGGCGCATAGACGTCGGAGGCGGCCTTCACGGATTCGACCACCGCGACGGCCTCGGCCTTCTTCAACTGGCGGCCGAGTTTGGGCAGTTCGACGAACACGACATCGCCGAGCTGCGACTGGGCGTAGTCGGTGATGCCCACGGTGACGACGTCGCCGTCGAGCTTGAGCCATTCGTGGTCGGTGGTGAAAAGGGTGGTCATATCAATTCCTCAACGCTGGTAGCTGTGGGGGATGAAGGGCATCGGTGAAACGCGCATCGGCATGCGCTGGCCGCGCAGCTCGGCGAACACGATCGTGCCGTCGGCGCCATGCGCGGTCGGCAGATAGCCCATCGCGATCGGCGCCGCGGCGCTCGGACCGAAACCGCCCGATGTGACGCGGCCGAGGGCATCGCTGGAAGTGGCGTCCGCGAACAGCGTCGCGCCCTCGCGCACCGGGGCACGGCCTTCCGGCCGCAGGCCGACGCGTCGTCGCGGCGCACCGTCGTCCAACTGTGCGAGAATCGTTTCGGCACCAGGGAAACTACCGGCGCGTGCGCCTCCCGTGCGCCGACTTTTCTGGATCGACCAGTCCAGCCCGGCTTCGATCGGCGTCGTCGTGGCGTCGATGTCATGACCGTACAGGCACAGCCCGGCCTCGAGCCGCAGGCTGTCGCGGGCGCCAAGCCCGATCAATCCCGCGCCGGCGTCTACCAGCGCCGTGGCCAGCGCCTCGGCCTGGCCGGCCGGCACCGAGATCTCGAAACCGTCCTCGCCAGTGTAGCCGGAGCGCGAGACAAAGCAGTCGATGCCGTGCACGACATGCGGCTCGGCATCCATGAAGCGCATCGCCGGCGCCGCGGCGCAGAACGCCGCGAGGATGCCGGCCGCTTCTGGTCCCTGCAGCGCGATCAGCGCGCGGTCGGGCAGTGCCTCGATGTGGCAATCGCCAGAGAGGTGCGCGCGCAGATGCGCCTCGTCAGCGTGTTTGCACGCGGCATTGACCACCAGAAACAGATGATCGCCGAAATTCGCCACCATCAAATCGTCGAGAATGCCGCCGGCCGCATCGGTGAACTGGGCGTAGCGCTGCCGGCCCGACGGTAGCGCGGCGATGTCCTGCGGCAGCAGCCGTTCCAGCGCCCGCGCGGCGTCCTCGACCCGGCCGGATTTCGGCCGCAGCGTGATCTGACCCATATGCGAGACGTCGAACAGGCCAGCGGTGCTGCGGGTCTGCAGATGTTCCTTGAGCACGCCGGCAGCGTATTGCACCGGCATGTCATAGCCGGCGAACGGCACCATCTTGCCGCCGCGGGCGAGATGCAGCGCGTGCAGCGGAGTATGCAAAAGCCTGGGAACGGTGTCGGGATCGAGCATGCGGACGGGTCCTCGCGGCCTCCCGGGACCATCCCGAAAAACCTGCCAAGCCCCATCTGTCGCTGTGCCTGAGAGTATTATCCCGTCGGCGGATGCCATGGCTTTCGGCCGCGGCGTCTCTTTCCAGATGTTACCCAGTCACGCGGTCCGTTTGCCTGAGAGTTTCCGGGGCGGTTGCTCCTTCGGCGCCAGCCCTCTTCCTCGCAGAAGCGGCCGATCTCTCCCGACGTGACGTCGTTCAACGGACAGAAGATGATCACGGCGCCGGGGCCGCTGTCAACGCGGCGGGGCCGCGATCCACATCCTGTGTTGCCGCGGCAAGCCCATGATCTCGCTAAATGATCTCGCGGTCTGATGCGCGGCAGGCTTTCTGGACAGCGCCAGCCCCCTTGTCTAAAAGCGTTTCGCCGGGAGACCGCGCTCCGGGCAAGATTTTGGGCGATTTTAAGGTGCGATTGGGACTGATATGAGCGGCGTCAACGAAATCAGGTCGGCATTTCTGAATTACTTCGCCAGCAATGGCCACGAGATCGTGCCGTCATCGCCGCTGGTGCCGCGCAACGATCCGACGCTGATGTTCACCAATGCCGGCATGGTGCAGTTCAAGAACGTCTTCACCGGCGTCGAGAAGCGGCCATACCAGCGCGCCACCACGTCGCAGAAATGCGTCCGCGCCGGCGGCAAGCACAACGACCTCGACAATGTCGGCTACACCGCCCGGCACCACACCTTCTTCGAGATGCTCGGCAATTTTTCGTTCGGTGATTATTTCAAGGAACGCGCCATCGAACTGGCGTGGAACCTGATCACCCGGGAATATGCGCTTCCCAAGGACCGCCTGCTGGTCACGGTCTATTCCGAAGACGATGAAGCCTTTAATCTCTGGAAGAAGATCGGCCTGCCGGAATCGAAAATCATCCGGATCCCGACCTCTGACAATTTCTGGCAGATGGGCGACACCGGCCCGTGCGGCCCGTGCTCGGAAATCTTCTTCGACCATGGCGACAAGATTCCCGGCGGCCCTCCCGGTTCGCCCGATGAAGACGGCGACCGTTTCATCGAGATCTGGAACCTGGTGTTCATGCAGTTCGACCAGCTGGCGCCGGGCAACCGGCTGTCGCTGCCAAAACCGTCGATCGACACCGGCATGGGGCTGGAGCGCATCGCCGCGGTGCTGCAGGGCAAGCATGACAATTACGACATCGACCTGTTCGTCGCACTGATTCACGCCATCGCCGAGATCACCGGCGCCGATCCGCAGGGCCCGATGAAGGCCTCGTTGCGCGTCATCGCCGACCATCTGCGCGCGTCGTCGTTCCTGATCGCCGACGGCGTGCTGCCGTCGAATGAAGGCCGCGGCTATGTGCTGCGCCGGATCATGCG
Organism: Tardiphaga sp.; assembly: GCF_025356345.1. Classification (GTDB taxonomy): domain Bacteria; phylum Pseudomonadota; class Alphaproteobacteria; order Rhizobiales; family Xanthobacteraceae; genus Tardiphaga. The sequence continues at coordinate 5,839 of NZ_JANXTC010000274.1, read as the reverse complement.
CCGCGCCATGCGTCACGGGCAACTGCTCGGCGCCAAGGAGCCGCTGATGTGGCGGCTGGTGTGGGCCTTGGTGCGCGAGATGGGCCAAGCCTATCCCGAACTGGTGCGCGCCGAAAAGACCATCGAGGAAACGTTGCGGCTCGAAGAGACCCGCTTCCGCAAGACGCTGGACCGCGGCCTGACCATTCTCGATGACAAGAGTGCCAGCCTGAAGCAGGGCGACATGTTCGACGGCGAGACCGCCTTCACGCTGTACGACACCTATGGCTTCCCACTCGATCTGACCCAGGATGCACTGCGCAACCGCGGCATCGGCGTCGATCTCATCTCGTTCACCGACGCGATGGAGCGTCAGAAGACCAAGGCCCGCGCGTCGCGTTTTTCTTCCGGCGAGACCGCCACCGAGAACATCTGGTTCGGCCTGCGTGACAAGCTCGGCGCCACGGAATTCCTGGGCTACGAGACCGAGACCGCCGAAGGCGTGGTCGGCGCGCTGGTCAGGGACGGGGCCGAAGTGGCCGAACTGAAAGCCGGCGAGACCGGCGCGATCGTGGTCAACCAGACGCCGTTCTATGCGGAGTCCGGTGGCCAGGTCGGCGACAATGGCGTGATTTCTGGGGACGGCGTCGTGTTCAAGGTGACCGACACCCAGAAGCGCGCCGGCGATCTGTTCGTGCACCTCGGCACCGTGGAGCAGGGCACGTTGAAGCTCGGCGCCGCGATGGCGCTGAACGTCGATCATGACCGACGCTCGTCGATCCGCGCGCATCATTCCGCGACGCATCTGCTGCACGAGGCGCTGCGCCAGGTGCTCGGCGATCACATCGCCCAGCGCGGCTCGCTGGTCGCGCCGGACCGGCTGCGCTTTGACTTCGTGCATCAGAAGCCGATCAGCGCCGACGAGCTGCGGCGCATCGAGGACATCGCCAACCGGGTCGTGCTGGAAAACGATGACGTTACCACCCGCTCGATGGCGGTGGACGACGCCCGCGAGGCCGGCGCCCGCGCGCTGTTCGGCGAGAAATATGGCGACGAGGTCCGTGTCGTCTCGATGGGCCGGATGCCGCGTGACTCCGGCAGCAACGCGCTGGGCTGGTCAGTCGAATTGTGCGGCGGCACCCATGTGCGGCGCACCGGCGATATCGGCATTATCTCGGTCACCGGCGAAAGTGCCGTATCCTCTGGCGTGCGCCGTATCGAGGCGCTGACCGGTAACCATGCGCGGCACCATGCCAACGCGACGATGCAACTGGCGAAGATCTCCGCGAACGAACTGCGCACCACGATCGAAGACATGCCGGTGCGTATTGCCGCGCTGATGGACGAGCGCAAGAAGCTCGAGCGCGAATTGTCGGAAGCGAAGAAGACGATCGCGATGGGCGGCGGCGGTGCGCCCGGTTCAGCGGCCGCAAACGGCGCCGGCGCCGACTTCAAGATGGTCGGCGACGTCAAGCTGATGACGAAAAGCGTCTCCGGCATCGAGATGAAGGATCTCAAGAGCCTCGCTGATTCCGGCAAGAAGCAGCTGGAATCCGGCGTCGTGGTGATCATCAATGTCGGCGAGGACGGCAAGGCCGGCGTCGTTGTTGGCGTGACAGCCGATCTGGTCGCGCGCTTCAACGCCGTCGATCTGGTGAAGATCGCCTCCGAAGCCCTTGGCGGCAAGGGCGGCGGCGGCCGCCCCGACATGGCGCAGGCCGGCGGCCCCGACGGCGGCAAGGCCGACGCGGCACTGGCCGCGATTGAGAAGGCGATGAACGGTTAGCTCGTCATTCCGGGGCGCGAGCGCGTAAGCCGCGAGCGAACCCGGAATCCCGAGAAGGGACGATGAACATATGGAGATTCCGGGTTCGCGTTCGGCTGACGCCGCCCGCGCCCCGGAACGACGTCCGGCAAGAGCAGCTCGCATGGACGTGAGCCGGTTGCACTGCGGCGATGGGTAGCCGCGGCGGCGGGTTACATCTCCGCGCCATCCGCGGCAAAATGCGGCATGAGCCATAACACCCCGTTGATTTCCACCGTCGTGGTCGGCCTGGTGCTGGCCTTCATTCTCGGAACCCTCGCGCATCGCATCCGCGTTTCGCCGCTGGTCGGCTATCTGATGGCCGGTGTGCTGATGGGACCGTTCACGCCCGGCTACGTCGCCGATCAGAACATTGCCAATGAACTGGCCGAAATCGGTATCATTCTGCTGATGTTCGGCGTCGGTCTGCATTTCTCGCTGAAGGATCTGTTGTCGGTCCGCAAGATCGCGATTCCCGGCGCCATCGTGCAGATCACGGTCGCCACCCTGCTGGGCATCGGCATGGGCAGGCTGCTCGGCTGGCCGATTGGCGGCGGGCTGGTGTTCGGCCTGGCCCTGTCGGTGGCTTCGACCGTGGTGCTGCTGCGCGCGCTGCAGGAGCGGCGGCTGGTCGACAGCGAACGCGGCCGTATCGCGATCGGCTGGCTGATCGTCGAGGATCTGGCGATGGTGCTGACGCTGGTGCTGCTGCCGGCGCTCGCCGGCATTCTCAAGGGCGACGCCGGCAACGACGCCGATCTGTCGACGATCGCAATGCCGGTGCTGGTCACGCTCGGCAAGGTCGCGGCTTTCGTGGTGTTCATGCTGGTGGTTGGCCGCCGCGTGATCCCGTGGCTGCTGCATTATGTGGCCCATACCGGCTCACGCGAATTGTTTCGCCTCGCGGTGTTTGCGATCTCGCTCGGCGTCGCCTTTGGCGCCGCGATCCTGTTCGACGTCTCCTTCGCGCTCGGCGCGTTCTTCGCCGGCATGATTCTCAGCGAATCCGAGCTCAGCCAGCGCGCCGCCTCCGAAACCCTGCCGCTGCGCGACACCTTCGCGGTGCTGTTCTTCGTTTCGGTCGGCATGCTGGTGGATCCCGCGATCATCCTGCGCGAGCCGCTGCCGCTGCTGGCCACCGTGCTGATCATCATCTTCGGCAAATCGATTGCCGCGTTCGGCATCGTTCGGCTGTTCGGCTATCCCAACTCGACGGCGCTGACGATCTCCGCGAGCCAGGCGCAGATCGGGGAGTTTTCCTTTATTCTGGTCAGCCTTGGCGTCAGTCTGGCGCTGCTGCCGGATCGTGGCCGCGACCTGGTGCTGGCCGGCGCGATCATTTCGATCATGCTGAATCCGATGTTCTTCGCGCTGCTTGACCGCGCACTGGCGAGGGATGATGCCAGGAAGCCCAACGAGATCAAGCCGGCCTTGAAGGAAAGCGTGGTGGCGCGCGTGCTGTGGGAGACCCAGCTCAGCGACCACGTCGTGCTGGTCGGCCATGGCCGTGTCGGCAAGGTGGTCAGCGCCGCGTTGCGCAGCCTCGGCACCTCGGTGCTGGTGATCGAGGACGATCAGGGGCTGGTCGAGGCCCTGCACAAGGAAGGCATCGAGGTCATCCTCGGCAATGCCGCCGCGCCTGACATGCTGGAGGCCGCCAACATCACCGGCGCGCGCGGATTGCTGGTCGCGATCCCCGATGCGTTCGAAGGCGGCCAGATCGTCGCCAAGGCGCGCGCGCTGAGCCAGACCCTGCCGATCATTGCGCGTGCGCATTCCGAGGAAGAGATCGCGCATCTCAAGCATCACGGCGCCAATGAGGTGATCATGGGCGAGCAGGAAATCGCCAAAGCGATGCTGGCACAGATTGCGATGGCAGCGCGGGCGACGGCGTAGTTTCGTATCGGCCGTGCGCGCCCTCGCCCCGCGCTTGCGGGGTGAGGGCGGGGTGAGGGGTGCTTCCGATCTGCAAATGCGGAGAAAACGCGTGCCTCGCCCCTCACCTGACATTAGCTGCGCGAATGCCGACCTCTCCCCGCAAAGAGCTGGAAGAGGTTAAGAGGCCGCGATCGTCTTTCGTAGAAATGCGAAGCCGAGCGACTGGCTCTGCGCCTGCTTGGTGTTGTCCACGGCGCCGGAATGGCCGCCAGCGACGGTCTCGTTGAACCAGACCGGATAGCCCAGTTGCTCCAGCCTTGCGGCCATCTTGCGGGCATGGCCGGGATGGACGCGGTCGTCGGTCCGGTTGGTGGTGATGAAGATCGGCGGATAATGCTTGCCGGGCTCGATCAGATGATACGGCGAGAATTTTCGGATGAAATCCCATTCCGCCGGAATTTCCGGATCGCCATATTCCGCGATCCAGCTTTGCCCGGCCAGCAGCTTGGTGTAGCGCGACATGTCCAGAAGCGGCACGCTGCACCAGATCGCGCCGAACAGTTCTGGATAGCGCGTCAGCATGTTGCCGACCAGCAGCCCGCCATTGCTGCCGCCGTGACAGGCGAGTTTTTGCGCGGAGCTCACGCCCGACGCCGCGAGGTCGTGCGCCACGGCGGCGAAATCATCATGGGCGAGATGTTTTGTCGCCTTGCGCGAGGCGAGATGCCAGGCCGGGCCGAATTCGCCGCCGCCGCGAATATTGGCGATCGCATAAAGATGGCCCGCTTCGAGCCACAGCTTGCCCGCGATGCCCATATAAGCGGGCGTCATCGACACCTCGAAGCCGCCATAGCCGTACAGAACAGTCGGCCGCGGCGTGCGTGAATCGGCGAGCTTCTTGCCGATCAGAAAATAGGGGATGTGGGTGCCGTCGGCGGCGACCGCGTGGCACTGCTTGACCTCGATGCCATCGGAATCGAAATTGCGCGGCGCGTGCTTCAATTCCTCCAGGGGCCCGTTGCCATGCCATAGCGCCGTGGTGGTCGGGCGGTCGAAGCCGGTGGTGGTGAGCAGCACGTCTTCGCCGAGGTCGGCATCGTCTTCGCCGCCAAACGCCGCGGCGCTGATCGTGGCGTTGTCGGGCAGGCCCGGGATCGCGGTCTCCACCCAGCCTTCGCCGTGTCGCTGCGTCAGCGCGATGCGACCACGGACGTTGTCGAGAATTTCCAGCACGACGCCATGGCGCGTCTCGAGCCAGGATTGCAGCGCGCGAACCGGCGTCGGCGTGAAGATGATCTCGAAGTCCCGGTTGCCGTCGATGAAACGGTCGAGATGGATGACCGCCACCGCGCCGGTCGGGATGGTCAGTTCGCCGACCTTCCAGTCCTGCTTCGGGCTGACGATCAGATCGTCGGCATCACAACCAATGTCGATCTCGTCGGGCAATTCCAGCCGAACACGCTTTCCGGCATGCGGTCCTTCCGCCTGCTCGACGAAGATATGCGAGCGCGTAAAATCCAGCGCCCGCCAGTACATTGCGCGGCGATGCGTGGGCCGGCGGTTGACGCCGAACCATGCCGCGACGTCCTGCTTCTCCGCCTCGAACACGATCTCGGCCGCGGAAATCGGTGTGCCGCGCGTCCATTTGCGGATCACGCGGGCATAGCCGGCCTCGGTGGTGTCCTCGGCGGTCTGTGCGCTGCCGAACAGCAGCGTGTCCTGATCCTGCCAGCTCGCTTGTGTCTTGGCCTTTGGAATGAAGAAGCCATTCTTGACGAAGCTTTTGCTGGCGATGTCGAATTCGCGGACCTCGACGGCGTCGGTGCCGTTGAACGACAGGCTGATCAGCGCGCGGCTCTTGTCAGGCGAACGCGCGGCGCCGGAAAACGCCCAGGAGATGCCTTCCGCGGCGTTCAGCGCATCGATGTCGAGCAGCACGTCCCAGTCGGGCGTATCGGTCTTGTAGCTGGCAAGCGTGGTGCGCCGCCACAGCCCGCGCGGATGCGCCGCGTCCTTCCAGAAATTGTACAGATGCTCGCCGGACTTGCCGACAAAGGCGATGCGGTCGTCGGCGTTGAGGATTTTCAGCACCGCGGCGTAATCGGCGCGGTAGGCGTCGTCGCACAGCGCCGCGTCGGTGCGCGCATTCTGTGCCTCGACCCAGGCCACGGCGCGCTC
>NZ_JANXTC010000341.1:0-4718 GCF_025356345.1 Tardiphaga sp. | reverse complement strand
GCTATTACTTTCTCGGGTGGGCCTGCGCTTTGTGCATTTCTGTGGCTTAGTGATAGGGCTAGGTGCAGCAACCTTGCTTGATCTGATAATCGTTCGGTTTGCGATTACTCGCATTATATCAGAGGACTACGTCAGAATTATCGAATTTTCGTCTAAGGTCGTGTCCGTTGGTCTTGGTTTACTTTGGTTGTCTGGCATTGGCTTCTTGGTGCATTACGGTTTGTTCGATCCGGCCAAGCTATGGAATCCAAAGATCTGGGCGAAGATATCGATTGTGGTGATCCTCACGATCAACGGAATCTTTGTCCACAGCTATGTGTTGCCAGCTCTTCGTGACCAGATGGGCAGGAGTCTTTTCGAAGGGATTTCGCGATCCCAAAGATCGTTTTTATTGTCGTCTGGTGCGGTTTCTGCGATTTCATGGTATGTGCCACTGATGCTGGGGGCATTCCCCCAGTTCAATTTCATTGTACCCGCTTGGGTGATCCTTGTTGGCTACTTCGTCATCATCGCAAGCGCTGCGGTTGCAGCCCAGGCGGCGGTGGCAATGATGTTTGGCGAGTTATCGCTAAGACGGGTTCTGGAACGGCGTCGGGTACTATTGTAGCGTGCGGCGTTTCCGGCAAGCCTGGCGTTGATTGCAATTCCTTTCAGTTTGGATCAAATCGGCTTCTTTGAGCGCTTGTGGGGTCGAGGCAAGGTTCAATCCGCCCCTGTGACGGAGGCACTTATCTTTAAACCTGCTAATTCGGGTCCGCTGTCTTTGGTTCAGAGCACGGCCGAGGCATGGCAACAGTCGCCAACGCCCAAAGTAGACGATGCTCGTAAGTTTCCGAACCAAAACGGTCCATCCGCGGCCGGGACGACAGAAGCGACGCCGGGCGACGGCGGGAGCGCTTCAGGTAACGAGCTTGTAGTGACCTCAAATATCTCAAATATAAAGTCTGACCAAGGGCAATTGCCCCCGGACCATGTTCAACGAGCAACCTCAAGCTCAATTGATGCGACGCCGCTTGACGGCTCCGGCAATGCCTCACAATCTTTGGGAGGTGCCCGTTCAGAGTTTGCGTCAGTCTCCGGATTATGGGCTGTCGACAGCACCGCGTGCGCTCGAGGCTTCATCGAAAATGACCTGCACACCGTGATCGATACGGCAGGCGCCTCGGCGGGAGACACCTCATGCAGGTTCAGGAATATCAGCCAAACGAGTGCGGGCAACTGGGCGATAGCGGGTAAATGCAGCGATACTCGGTCCCGATGGAAATCTGACATACGACTGACGTTGTCAGGACAAAAGCTGCGATGGAGTAGTCAAAAGGGTACACAGATTTACGTTCGCTGCCAGTTGCGATCGCGGCAGTTTGCGTTGTCCCATCAAACGTTCTAGCTCCGCAAAAGAAAATCCACGCATATAAAGCTGCTCGGGGCCGCTCACCTTCGTGCCAATGACCATGAGACATCTGAGTCCGAAGAGTTTAGCCTCGGGGGCGTAGGACAGTGATCACATGGTTATGCCGGATATAGATGTGAAGTCGGGTTGGGCCGCAGGGGCTGGTGCTGACCTGCCCCTGCCAATTTCCTCCAGTTGAAGTTAGAGTCCGGCGCTCTGAAGGACGGACGAATGAAGCGAGCCAGATGTAGATCAGCGCCGAAGCGGGACCCCGCCAATCCCCAGAATAAATTGCTGATTTACCTGAGACATATCGCATTCGGCAGGGGTCTGGATCGGCGCCGATCGGCACCCCTGCTCAAACCAATTATCGTCCAGAAATCAACTTGTTAAGCGGATCTATGAGAGGATCCCGCTTCGGTGCTGATCTACAGGCGGCACCGGCACGATCCTGCGCCGAGAGGGCCTGTACTCGTCGACCCTGAGCGAATAGCGCCGACTGAGGGACGCTGGCGCTCGGCGGACAGCATCCGGCCAAACACGAGGACCCAAGCCCGCGGTACGCAACCCGATGGCGCAGGAATTGGCGCAGACCCAGCGAGAGAATGCGCGGCTGTTACGCAAGCCCACTATGATGATGAAGGTTCCACCGTGTCGAAGCTCAGCAAAAACTCCGCGCCTCCCTCGGCGCGGTTGCTGACGTGGATGCTGCCGCGATGCAGTTCGACGATCCTTTGAACGATCGACAGACCCAGTCCGGTGCTACCTGGCTGGTTTCGATCCCCCCGCCAGAACCGCCGGAAAATGAGTTCTCGCTCTTCACCCGATATGCCCGGGCCCTGATCGCAGACGCGCACCGTGCCATCGTGGTGAACCGTGAATTCGACGACGCTGCCTTCGGGGGTATGCCGGAGAGCGTTGTCGGCGAGATTGCGCATCGCGCCCATCAGCATTTCGGAATTTCCCCGGATCCAGACGGCGTCGCCGCACCCGAACAGCGCTATGTCCTTGCGTTGCGACAGCGCCAGCGGCGCGATGAACTGGATGACCTCGGCGCAGACTTCGCGCAGATCGGCCCTTGCATTCGGCTCGATGACGAAGGCGTCCAGTTCGGCGATATCCAGCAACTGGCTGACGATATGGCCCATCGCCGCGATGTCATGGCGCAAGGCGGCGGCGACGCCGCGGTCTTCCAGCGTATCGACGCGGGTCGCGAGAATGCTGAGCGGAGTCCGCAATTCATGGGCGGCATCCGCGGTGAATTCGCGCTGGATGCGAAATCCCTTGTCCAGTCGATCAAGCGCGTGATTCACGGCGACGACGAGCGGGCGGACTTCGCTCGGGATCGCCGCCTCGGGTAACCGGACGTCCGTTCTGGTCGGGCTGATATGTTTCGCGATCTCGGAGGCCTCGCGCAAGGGCCGCAGCGCGCGCCGAAAAATAGAAATGTCGATGACGAGCAACGCCAGCAGGATGGGCAGGATGACCCAACCGAGATTCCTGTAAAAGTCGGCGAAAATGTCGTCGATGATGACATCGCGGTTGGCGAGGTCTTCGCCGGCCTGGATCCAGTATGGTTTGCCGCTCACGATTTTCCGCATGCTGACGCCGGAGATGGCCGCGTCGACGCGCCGTGTCCATAGCAATCCGACGCCGGCGGCGCGCGGGTCCGACGCAAACAGCGCGCCGTGATCGCCGAGGGAGGAGATCACAACGCGTCCCTGGTCATCGATGATGGCGTAGGAATACCGGCCATAGGGTTGCGAATACAGACCCTGTAGTTCTGGCGGCAGGTCCAGCGACAGGCCGCCATCGGCATTGATCCGGAGGTGGTGCGCGACGGAAGCCGCCTGCGACTTCATGGCCTCATTATGAATATTGTTTGTCGCCCGGTTCAGCAGCCAGGCCAGCGCCAGCGACAGGACGATCGACGTCACCGCGACGGCAATGACATGCAGAATGATGATCCGTGAGATGATCGACCTGAACTGGATCACGGCTTTTGCTCGCCGATAAGATAACCCACGCCACGGATCGTATGGATCTGAACCCTCGCACCGTTCTCCGACAATTGCTTTCTGAGCCGGTGGACATAGACTTCAACGGCGTTGGAGGCCACTTCGCCCGATAGTCCGAACAGATGGTCCTCGACCTGTTTTTTCGAAACCACGCGTCCCTTGCCGCGCATCAGCAGCTCGAGCACCGCGGTCTCGCGCGACGACAGCATTTGCGGAACGTCGTCCACCGCGGCCTGCCGGTTGCGCGAGTCAAAATCCAAGTTGGCGATGCGCAATGAATTGCCCAGCATCTGTCCGGGTCGGCGCAATTGCGCCTCGAGGCGGGCGACCAGCTCTTCCAGCGCGAATGGCTTGACGAGGTAATCGTCGGCCCCGCTTCGCAGGCCGTTGATGCGATCGTGAAGCCCGCCCCGGGCCGTCAGTACGAGGACGGGGAGTGATTCCTTGCGATGCCGGAGTTCGCGCAGAATGGTCAGGCCATCGCCGTCGGGCAGTCCAAGGTCAAGGATCATCGCGGCATAGGACATTGTCGCCAAGGCGACGGAGGCGTCGGTGGCTGTGCCTAGCATGTCCACGTCATAGCCGGCGTTCTGCAGGCCCTTCGACAGCAATTCCGCCAACGCCTGGTTATCTTCCACCACAAGCAATCGCATAACGCCGATATCCAATCGCGGGATCGAGTGTCCCCCGACAGCAGGTTGTCATTTTGTCGGCGGACGCCATCAAATTCTGCTGAAATCAAACCCGATGTAAGGCTGCTGTAAGCCGGGCGTTGTACCGCAGTGAGGCGATCCGCCGTCACGACCTGATAGCGCTCGCCCGGTAGATGCCTACTCCGCCGCATCCAGCCGTGGAAGTTCCCGACGGCAGCACGACGCAAGCAGGCGGGCCGCAAGGGCGCGTCCGTGGCGGATTGTCTTGCGCCTGACGCTGGCGGTGAGGCGTGGCGTGCGGCTCTTGATTCAGGGTCGCCAAAACAGGCGTGTGTATGATGAGCGGATATTGGTCGCGTTCAGGTCGAGGGTGGAGCCGGCTGATTCTGATCGCCGGACTTTTCGCCGCGGCGGCCTTCTTTGCGATGCGGTACACGGCCGCCTCGAGTGGCACTGTCGTGAACGACAGGCGTTCCGAAGCCAGGGCGCCGGCCGACAGCTCGCCTCGCGATTTTGTCGAACTGTCCGACAAGCAGGCCACCTCGATCAGGGTCGATGAGGTCAAATCGCGTGACTTCGTTCTGCTGAAAACCGCCGTCGGCACGATCGATTTCAATCAGAACCTGCTGGTCCAGGTCTCCTCGCAATATCCAGGAA
>NZ_JANXTC010000309.1:0-3862 GCF_025356345.1 Tardiphaga sp. | reverse complement strand
CCGGCACGTGCGACTCCGGCACCAGAATGTGAATCGCCTCCTGGATCGATTCGATGGCGCGCGCGGCGGCGCGTGAGCCATGCGCGATCAGATCGTCGGCGCGGTGGAAATCGAACCAGCCGATATGGCCGATCCGCGGCGCGATCAGCATGTCCGGTGGATCGCCGGCCAGCCGCGCCCGGGTGATGCGGTCCTGCATGATGTTGAAGGCGTCGACCATCACGCTGGAGATGCCGGGCCGGCCGCCGCTGCCGAAAAATTCCCGCTTCATGGTGCGTTCGGCCGAAAAGAACCGGCCAAGACCGCGCTTCGGCGGCTCGACCTCGACCTCCGGCTCGACCACCTCCGGACCGGTGCCATGGTCGAAGATCGTGATGCTGTGGCCGAACACGTCATTGCTGAGATTGACCGCGATCACGATTTCGGCGCCGAGCGCGCGCGCGGCCGACACCGGCACCGGATTGACCAGCGCGCCATCGACCAGCCAGCGGTCGCCGATCAGCACCGGCGAGAAGATGCCGGGCAGGGCGTAGGAGGCGCGCATCGCATCGACCAGCCGGCCATGGGTCAGCCAGATCTCGTGCCCGGTGCGGACCTCGGTGGCGACGCTGGCGAATTTCAGTGGCAGGTCCTCGATCACGGTCGGGCCGAGCGAGGCTTCCAGCTGGGCGGCCAGCTTGTTGCCGCCGATCAGTCCCGAGCCGTTGAGGCGAATGTCGAGATAGCTCAGCACGCTGCGCGGCTGCAGCCCGCGCGCCCATTCCTCCAGCGTGTCGAGATGGCCGGCCGCGTAGGAGCCGCCGACTACCGCGCCGATCGAGGTGCCGACCACCACATTGGGTATGATGCCATGGGCCAGCAACGTGCGCAGCACGCCGATATGGGCAAAGCCGCGCGCGGCGCCGCCGCCCAGCGCGAGCCCGATTACCGGACGCCGGACGCCGCCCAGCCCGGGTTTGTCACGGCCGTTGGTCCCGTTCGGGTTGCGTCCCATCAAACTCTCCAGCATCCACAAACTTGCCAGCGGAACCGGTAAGCATACCGGACCTATTTACGCGCTGTGGCCGCGCCACGCCAGTCGGTGTTGATTCCCTGGTTGATCCCGCGCCGGGCCGGGGTAAGCGAGAATTGCGACGGTTAGGCGAAGCCGGCGAATATCTGCGCCGCTTTTGCGGCCGGGTTGTCGTAAAGGCGCGCGATTATGCGCGGGGCCGATAGCGAGGCTTGAATTTGCCTCGTTTTCGGTGAAAAGCATGGCGATGATCGCATTGCGCCATGATTTGCAAGCAGCCGCCGGCGGCCGACGCGCGTGGCGTTCGCGGGCGCTGCTCCTGATATGCGTTCTGGTGCTCCCCAACGCCGCCTCGGCGCAGTTTTTTAGTGACCGGCCGCCGCCGGTTCCTCCGGGCACGATCCCCGACATTCCGTCAGGTCCAGCCATCAGCCTGGCGCCGCCGTCCGGCCCGGCCGCGGCGCCGCTGTTGCCGGCGCCGCTCACCCAGCCGCCGGTCGCCGCCGTGACGGCACCGGTGCCGTCGCCACTGCCGCCGGCCGCGCCCGGGCAGGGCGTGCTGGCGCTGACCGCGCGCTATGGCAAGGACATGGCCGTGATCGGCAGCGGGCTGGTGTGGCGGGTCTATTCCGACCGGCCCGACGAGACCGGGGCTTTCAAGCTGATCCGCGAGGACCGCGGTGCGACGCCGAATATCGTGCTGCCGCCCGGCAGCTACGTGGTTCATGTCGCGCTCGGCCTGGTCAGCGCGGTCCGGCCGGTGACGATCAAGTCCGACACCGACCGCGAATCCTTCGTGCTGCCGGCCGGCGGGCTGCGCATCGAGGGCCGCGTCGGCAGCACGAAAATTCCGCAGAACCAGATCTCCTTCAGCATCTACAAAGGCAGCCAGTTCGAAGCGGGTGAGCGTTCGCCGCTGCTGCCCAGCGTCGCCGCCGGCGACGTCGTGCTGCTGCAGGAAGGCACCTATTACATCGTCTCGAATTACGGCGACGCCAATTCCACGGTGCGCTCCGATATTCGCGTCCAGGCCAGCAAGCTGACCGACGTGATCATCACCCACCGCGCCGCGGTGATCACCATGAAGCTGGTCAGCGACAAGGGCGGCGAGGCGCTCGCCAACACCGCGTGGTCGGTGATCACGCCGGCCGGCGACGTCATCAAGGAATCGATCGGCGCGTTCCCGCGCGTCGTGCTGTCGGAAGGCGAGTACCGCGCCATCGCCAAGAACGAAGGCAAGGTGTTCGAGCGCCCGTTCAAGGTCGTCAACGGCGTCGACGGCGAAATCGAAGTGATCGCAAGGTAGCGCGCCCTGTCGTTCCGGGGCGCGAGGGCGCAGCCCGGGCGAACCCGGAACCCCGACATGTTTTGAACATTTCCGGAATACTGCCCCGCCAGCGGTCAGGGCTCTCGCCTATGGCCAAACTGAAGCCGCGGCCGCTCCGTCTGCGGCGGTCATGTCGTCGGTGCCTGGGCGGCGACGATTCGTGGTGACGGATGTGCACTACAGATCCAGATGCGATAGTCTTGGCCGTGCCAGCCGACACCATGAACACCTGATTTCGATACCAGATCCGCGCAAGAGGCCTGCATGAAGAAGCCATCCCGGCGCGATGCCCACCTTGCTTCGGCTATCGCCGGCACGGCGGCGCCGACCCCGCTGAAGCTCGACACCGCGCCCATGAGCGATATCATCGAGGCCTTGGCCGACGGTCGGATCACCGCCACCGCGCTGATCCAGGCCTATCTCGCGCGCATCGAGGCCAATGACCGTGACGGGCCGATGCTCAATTCAGTCCGCGCGCTCAATCCCGACGCGCTCGCGATCGCGGGCGGGCTCGACGGCATCAGGCCGTCGGCCGAGCGGCCGCTGGCCGGCGTTCCGATCCTGGTGAAGGACAATATCGCCACCGGTGACCGGCAGCCGACCACGGCGGGCTCGCTGGCGCTGCGGGGCGCGCGTGCCAAAAACGACGCCACCGTCGTCAAGCGGTTGCGGGACGCCGGCGCGGTGATCCTCGGCAAGGCGAACCTGACGGAATTCGCCAATTTGCTGGCGATCGACATGCCTGCGGGCTACTCGTCGCTCGGCGGTCAGGTGAAGAACCCCTACGCGCCGGCACTGGTGGACGAACATGGCATCCCGGTCCTGCAGCCAGGCGGTTCGAGTTCGGGCTCCGCGGTCGCGGTGGCGGCCGGTCTGTGCGCGGCCTCGATCGGTACCGAGACCTCGGGCTCGCTGCTGTCGCCCGCCAGCCAGAATGGCCTCGTCACCGTCAAGCCGACCGTCGGGCTGATCAGCCGCGCTGGCATCATCCCGATCTCGCACAGCCAGGACACGGCGGGGCCGATGACCCGCACGGTGCGCGACGCGGCGATGCTGCTGAACGTGCTGGCGGCGAGGGACCCGCTCGACCCGGCGACGCGGCGGCAGCGCCGGCCGGCTGATTACACCGCCGGCCTCGCACGCGATGCGATGAAGGGCGCGCGGATCGGCGTGCCCAGCGATCCCGCCGACCCGCTGAACGATGGGTACTACGGCAAGCTGCTACCCGACCGGGTCAAGGTGATGAGTGATGCGATCGAGGTGCTGCGGGATCTCGGCGCCGTCGTGGTGCGCGCCAGCATCCCGACGGCCGGCTGGATCGGCGGACCGGGCACCACCATGGCGGTGCTGAATCGCAATCCGCTCAGCCGAACCAAGGGCCATCCGGCGATGCTGTCGATCGTCTTCCTCTACGAGCTGAAACACGATCTCAACCTCTATCTCAGGGACTGGGCGACGGACACGGAGATCCGGACCATCGCCGACATCGTGGCCTTCAACGCGGCGAATGCCGGCACGGCGCC
>NZ_JANXTC010000301.1:0-27992 GCF_025356345.1 Tardiphaga sp. | reverse complement strand
AGCGCGGTGACGAGGATCGGCGGCTCGGGCTGGATGATGGTGTTGAGGGTGCCGCCCTTGGTCTGACCGACGGCGCGCGTCAGGCCGAGCGGAATCCCGGCGCTGATTGCGGTGCCGGTCAGCGCCATCAGTCTGGTGAATTCACGTCTGTTCATGCCGTTCCTCTTGATTGATGCCGACTTCGGTCGAACGCGCGATGCGCGGCGACAGGTGAGGATGTTCTTGCAAGATCGATACCGCCGCCGCTGCCGGGCCGACCATCGTCGCGATCGGGCCAGCCGATTTGCGGATTCAGTAACCGTGCGCGGGATCGACGCAGTTGAGCAGCGCATCACCGGCGTTCAGGCGACGGATGTTCTCGGCGATCTGGTCGGCAATCACCCGCGGTCTCGCCAGCGCAGCCATATGCGGCGTCACCAGAATACCCGGCTCGGTCCATAGCGGGTTGTCTGGCAGCAGCGGTTCCTGGTCGAACACGTCGAGTACGGCGCCGCGCAGATGGCCCGACCGCAATGACGCCACCAGATCCGGTGCCACCAGATGCTCGCCGCGGCTGCACAGGATCAGCGCCGCGTCTTTCGGAAGCTGCGCAAACAATTCCGCATTCAGGATGCCGGCCGTCGCCGGCGTCAACGGCAGCAGGCAGACCAGAATATCGGTCTGCGCCAGAAACCCGCCCAACGCCGCGTCGCCAGCAAACATCGTCACGCCGTCAACCTGTTTCGCCGACCGCGACCAGCCCGACACGGTGTAGCCAACCGCCTTCAGCAACCGCGCCGCCTCGATGCCCAGCGTGCCAAGGCCGAGGATGCCGACCCGCTTGTTGGCCGCCGCGACTTGGTCGTAGCGATGCCAGTGCCCGTTGCGGGCATTGGCGGCCACGCGATCAAAATCGCGATGAAAATACATCGTGCCCCACAGCACATATTCGGCCATCGCCGCCGCGAGATCGGGATCGACGATGCGACACAACGGCAGCGCCGGCAGATCCCGATCCGACAACACGTTGTCAACGCCGGCGGCGATCGAGTGGATCAGCCGCAGCTTTGGCATCGTCGCCATCACGCCGGCGGGCGGCTTCCAGCGCACCGCGACTTCGCCCTCGAGAGCGCCATCATCTGGCCAGTGCGTCACGATGGCATCGGGCACCGCGCGTTTTAGATGGTCGTCGAGAAAGTCCATCTGGCTGGAAAGGGTGGTCAGTACGGTAATACGTGTCATTCGCGTTCCATTGGCAGCGCTGGCATGAAGTCTGCTTGGTGGATCTGTGACGTCCGCAGGCGGCGTGCGCAATCCCTCACCCGGGATGCACGAGCTGCGCGCGTCAACTCTGTCTGCATCGGGTCAGGATCTATCGCGTATGGGCCATATCGCTATTGTTTCGTCCGAAACGCCACGCCGCCGCGTGGCGCCGCCTTCAATGGTCAGCTTTTGCGGCTTCGAGGCCAGCGGTCGCCAGGCCGACGCGTTACAGGACGCAGAACGTCCTGTCGTGGCGATGGCCGCCGAATTCTGTTCCGGCGGCGTCGGCGTCCGCCATAGCCATCGCCGCGCCCAGTTCCTGCACGGCCTGACCGGGGTGATGACGGTCATTACGGAAACCGGTAGCTGGACGGTGTCGCCGCAGCATGCGCTGTGGATTCCGCCGGGCGTCATGCACCAGAGCCGCTGCTGGGGCAGCGTGCAGTTGCGCACGCTCTATATCGAGCCGGACGCCGCCGTCGATTTGCCGAACAGTTGCCGGCTGCTGGAAGTGTCCACCTTGGTGCGGGCGCTGATCAACGAGGCGGTCACCTTCCCGACCGAATATGACCAGGCCGGGCGCGAGGGCCAGATCATGCAATTGATGCTGGCCGAGATCGGCCGCATGCCGGCGGTGCCTTTGCGCGCGCCGATGCCGCGAGATCGCCGGCTGGCGCGGATCTGCGAAGCGATCCTGCGCGATCCCGGCAATAATCAAGATCTGGAATCATGGTCGCAGGTCGGCGGACTCGGTCGCCGTACGCTGACGCGGCTGTTCCGCCGCGAAACCGGCATGAGCTTCGCGGAATGGCGGCAGCAGGTCCGATTAATGGAGGCGCTGTCGCGGTTGAACCAGCGCGAGCCGGTGACGTCGGTAGCACTCGATCTCGGCTATGATAGCCCGAGCGCGTTCAGCGCCATGTTCCGCCGCTCGATGGGAATCTCGCCGCGCGATTATCTGCGCTGGAGCGCCGACAAGATGCCGGCCGCCGCCGTATAGCCATCAACGCCCTCTGCCAGCCGGGCCTCGGTTTGGGCACGCAGCCGGCGGATGCCGGCGTCGATCGCCACCACATCATCGCCAATCTGACGGAGCAGCAGGCTGTATTCGAAGTCGTCCCGGCTCCGCATGCTGGCGGCGAGCTTTTCGCGATGCGCCTTGAGGTCCTGCAGCGTCACCAACTGGCCCAAATCAACATAGATGGCGACAATCACTTCGATCGCGCTACTCAACGCAACGAAGCCTTTTTCTCGGCAGCTTCAATCCTGGCTTTCAGCGTCGCCTTGACGGCGCGGATTCCGGGGAATGGCGTGCCAAGCTTGCGCGCCTGAATCTGCACCGAGGTCTGCGGGCGCTTCATGATCACGGCAGCCCGCGCCAGCGACAGATTGCGCGCAATCAGCCCCTTCAAAACCTCGATCTGCTTATCGTCCCAACGATTTCTGGCCATGTTTTGTTATGGCAACCGCGCGCCATTCTGTCTGTTCGGTCGCGGACCCTTTGCTGGACAATTCATCATGAGATGACTGCTTCGCTGCGAACGCAGGGCGCGTCATCCGGCGCGGATGCGTAGTATAGCTGCGGTTCCCGCCGATTCGTTTTGCTAGTTGTGGAACGTGTTTTATCGAACCGCGTTCGAACCGCGGGCATCGCCTGAAAACGCGGAGCAGCGGATCGAATGCGTCAACCGGCGCGACCGGATCGAACATCTCTGTCGAAGGCCGCGCTAAGGGTGGTGGCGGGAACTAACTCCAGACATGCCGCTCGACCAAAAAAGGCTCCGGAGCGATCCGGAGCCTTTTGACCTGTCGTATAGGCAGCGCGAAATCTACGTCACAACCTCGATCAGCTTCGGTCCCTTCTCGGCCATAGCATCGGCGAGCGCGATATTAAATTCATCTGCCGAGGTAACCGAGCGCGCCGGCACGCCCATGCCCTTGGCGAGCGACACCCAGTCCAGCGCGGGACGGTCGAGGTTGAGCATGTCGAGCGCGCGCTGGCCCGGCTCGCCGGCACCAACGCCGCTGAATTCGCCGAGCAGGATCTGATATTTGCGGTTGGCGAACACGATGGTGGTGACGTCGAGACTTTCGCGGGCCTGGGTCCATAGCGATTGCAGCGTATACATCGCGCTGCCGTCGCCGACCATGCAAATCACCTTGCGGTCCGGGCACGCCACCGCGGCCCCGGTCGCCACCGGCGTCGAGAAGCCGATCGAGCCGCCCATGTTCTGCAGCCAGTCATGCGGCTTCGCCGCCGCCGTCGGCGGGAAGAAGCCGCGGCCGGTGGTCAGCGACTCGTCGACCATGATGGCGTTTTCCGGGATCGCCCGCGCGATCGCCTGCGCGATCGTGGTGTGGTTCAGCGCACCGGTCGGCTTCACCAGTTCGAGCAGCTTTTGCGGCTGCGCATCCGAAGGCTTGGCGCCGAGCGCGCCGGCCAGCGCTTCCAGCGCCGCCACCGAATTCTCGCCGCCCGAGGTCATGCGATGCACCTCGCAACCTTCCGGCTTGAGCATGCTCGGCTTGTTCGGATAGGCGAAAAACGCCACCGGATCATTGGCCTCGACCAGGATGATATGCTTGAAATCCTTCAGGATCGGCAGCGCCAGCTCGATCACATAAGGAATCCGGTCGATGGCGAAACGGCCGGCGCCGCGCGCCATCCGCGGATTGTAGGTCTGGCCCATTACCTTGCAGCCAGTCTTGCCCGCCACCTGCGCCGCTAGCGCCAGCCCGTGCTCGGTCAACGCGCCGCCGGTCATCAGCAGCAGCGTCGGCTCGCCGGACTTCAACACCTTCGCCGCGGCGTCCACCGCCTGCGTCGAATAGCTTCCGCGCTGGTTGTCCAGCGGGACTTCGGCGATCCCATCAGCCTCGCCCCAGGCGGTGTCGGCGGGCAGGATCAGAGTGGCGACCTGCGCGTTCTTGGCCGCGGCGATGGCGTCGGCGCCGTCCCTGGCGATCATCTTCGAGTCCGGCGAGGTGCGGACCCATTGCGACATCGGTCGCGCCAGACCTTCGATGTCCGAGGTCAGCGGCGCGTTATATTCGATGTGGTAAACGGCGTGCTGGCCGACAATGTTGACAATGCCGGAATTGGCCTTCTTGGCGTTGTGCAGATTAGCGAGGCCATTGGCGAGGCCGGGGCCGAGATGCAGCAGCGTCGAGGCCGGCGTGCCCTTCATGCGGTAATAGCCGTCGGCGGCGCCGGTGACGACGCCTTCGAACAGCCCGAGCACACAGCGCATACCCTCGACGCGGTCGAGCGCGGCGACGAAGTGCATCTCCGAGGTGCCGGGATTGGCAAAGCAGACATCGACCTTGCCCGCGACCAGGGTCCGTACCAGGCTTTCCGCACCGTTCATCGTCTCACTCCCGTTTCAAACTTCTTCAATGACCCGGCAGATCAACCATTGTTCGCGGTTCCCGTCAAAGGGCGCAAACGCAACCCCTGTGTGCGGCAAGGCGGCCCCCCGGTGGCATCGCGTGCAACCGCCTTCAGGGCACCTATCACACGGCGGTGGCTTGCGGATTCCGGCAAATTGTGGCCTGTCTGGGACTCACTTCACAGGGGCGAGGAAATACGATGAAGCGTTTGTTTTCGCTGTTTTTTGCGGCCGCCGCACTGATCACCCTGGCGCTGCCGGCCGAGGCCCGGATGCGCCAACAGCCGCCGGCACCGGAAGCCCAGGTCCATGATTCCCCGTTTGCCAACTTCTTCTCCAATCTGGGCACGCCGAGCGGCTCCGGGCCGGTGCCGCGCATGGTGGTCGGCTTCGAGAGCAATTATGCCCCCGGCACCATCGTGGTGAACACCGCCGAGCGGCGCCTCTATCTTGTACAGGGCAACGGCCAGGCGCTTCGCTACGGCATCGGCGTCGGCCGCGACGGCTTCCGCTGGGGCGGCGTGCACCGCGTCACGGCGAAGAAGGAATGGCCGAGCTGGACGCCGCCGTCGCAGATGCTGGCGCGCCGCCCCGATTTGCCCCGCCACATGGAAGGCGGCCCCGACAACCCGCTGGGCGCCCGCGCCATGTATCTCGGCTCGACGCTGTACCGTATCCACGGTTCCAACGAGCCGGAGACCATCGGCCAGGCGGTATCCTCGGGCTGCTTCCGCATGGTCAATGACGATGTCATCGACCTGTATAACCGCGTCCAGGTCGGCGCCACGGTGATCGTCAAGAACTAGGCTTCTGGCGGCGGCGCCAGTCGTGCCGCCGTTTTCCCCGCCCGGCGAGCATTCAGGCTTGCGCTGGCGTGTGCATTGCGAGAACTTGACGGCAATGCGGACGCGCCTTTCAGCTAAACTCCTGAATGCCCTGGCGGCCCTGATCGCCGCGACAGTGCCGCTTGGCCTGGAAACGCCGGCGATCGCCACCGCCGAACCCGCCGCTGTGATCTCGCGCCAGCGCAACGAGAAGAAGGTCTTCACCGACAGCGAGATTGTCGATGGCTTTTTCAAGACCGCGTTCGGCGCCGAATACCACCTGGCCGGCCGCGTCGACCGGATCCGCAAATATGAGTTGCCGGTGCGGGTCTACGCGGACGGCCGCGCCGATCGCAAATCGCAGATCGCCCGGGTCGTCACCGACATCGCCAAGCGTATTCAGCATCTCAATATCGCGATGTCGGACAGCAGCGACGATGCCAATGTGCTCGTCAAGCTGGTGCGCGACCGCGACCTCTACCGCACCATTACCACCTTCTACGGCGCCGACCGCGCCAGCGAGATCCGCGAGTCGCTCGATCCGCAGTGCCTGTCCGGATTCCGCAAGAACGACGCCTACGAGATCGAACATTCCGACGTCATCCTCACCGTCGACAATGGCGACTTCATCTTCCTCGATTGCGCTTATGAGGAACTGCTGCAGTCGCTGGGCCCGATCAACGATACCAGCACGGTGCCGTGGACGATGTTCAATGACAACGTCCAGATGGGCTTCTTCGATGTCTACGACCAGTACCTTCTCAACATCCTGTACGACCCCCGCATCAAGGCCGGCATGACCGTGCAGGAGGTCAAGCTGGTGCTGCCCGCGGTGCTGGTGGACGTGCGGAGCTGGGTCGGTAAGGTCAACGGGCTGGCGGAGTAGCGCGGCCTTGAAATAGTTATCATTCCGGGATGCGGCAGACGGCGAAGCCGGCTGGCGCAGGCCCGGAATCCCGAACTGTTCATCGCTTCATATCGAGATTCCGGGTTCGCTCGCGCTGCTGCGCTCGCCCCCCGGAATGAGCGCGCCCCGTCACGCGCTCTTGTCGAACAATTCGCGGCCGACCAACATGCGCCGGATTTCGCTGGTGCCGGCGCCGATCTCGTAGAGCTTGGCGTCGCGCAGCAGCCGCCCGGTCGAATAATCGTTGATATAGCCATTGCCGCCGAGCAGCTGGATCGCGTCCAGCGCGCATTGCGTCGCCTTCTCCGAAGCGAACAGGATCGCCCCGGCGGCATCCTCTCGCGTCGTCTCGCCGCGGTCGCAGGCCTTGGCCACCGCATAGACATAGGCGCGCGCGGCATTCATGTTCACATACATGTCCGCCACCTTGCCCTGCACCAGCTGGAAGGTGCCGATCGGCTGGCCGAACTGCTTGCGCTCGTGGATATACGGCATCACTACGTCGATACAGGCCTGCATGATGCCCAGCGGCCCCGCTGCCAGCACCGAACGTTCATAGTCCAGTCCGGACATCAGCACGTTGACACCGCGGCCGACGTGGCCCAGCACATTTTCCTCCGGCACCTCGCAATCCTCGAACACCAGCTCGCAGGTGTCGGAGCCGCGCATGCCGAGCTTGTCCAGCTTCTGCGCGGTGGAAAATCCCTTCATCCCCTTCTCGATGATGAAGGCGGTGATGCCGCGCGATCCGGCGGCGGGATCGGTCTTGGCATAGACCACCAGCGTCTCGGCGACGGGGCCGTTGGTAATCCACATCTTGTTGCCGTTGAGGACGTAGCGATCGCCTTTCTTGTCGGCCCGCGTTTTCATCGACACCACGTCGGAGCCCGAGCCCGGCTCGGACATCGCCAGCGCACCAACATGTTCGCCGGAAATCAGCTTTGGCAGATAATGGCGCTTCTGCGCGTCACTGCCGTTGCGGCGCAGCTGGTTGACGCAGAGGTTGGAATGCGCGCCATAGGACAGGCCGACCGAGGCCGACGCCCGCGAGATTTCCTCCATCGCAATGCAATGCTCGAGATAGCCGAGCCCGGCGCCGCCATATTCCTCCTCGACAGTAATGCCGTGCAGGCCTAATTCGCCGAGCTTCGGCCACAGATCGCGCGGGAAAACATTGCTCTTGTCAATTTCCTCAGCGCGCGGCGCGATCTCCTTGGCGGCAAAGCCCTGCACGGTTTCGCGGATCGCGTCGGCGGTTTCGCCAAGATCGAAATTGAATATCCGTTGCGCGTTTGCAATCATCGGGACGTGGCCTCCGTTATCATTTGCAGCGCGGCGCAGAGCTCGCGCGTTTCCCCATTGAAGACAGGAAGTGCCGTGCCAGATCAATCCCTTCGTTTGGCGTAAACGCCGCGCGGCACCCTTGCGTCGAGCCCCGCAACCGAGTGTAATTCGGCAAAATTCGGCCACCGGATCTGACACGGTGCGCCACGGGACGAACCAGGAGGACCGCCATGCACGGCAGCATCGAGAGCGACAAATCCACGCGCCAGCGCCTTGCCCGCGAGCTGGCCTACGCCACCCCCCTGAAGGACTTCCATCCCGGCGCGCCAAAACTGTTCCAGACCGACACGCTGTGGCCGTGGTTCGAGCGGCTGCGCCAGGAAGAGCCGGTGCATTACTGCACCAACGCGCCGATCGAGCCCTATTGGTCGGTCACCAAATACAATGACATCATGCATGTCGATACCAATGCCGCGATCTTCTCATCCGATGTCAAGCATGGCGGCATCGCCATCCGCGACGTGCCGGAAGGCTATGACTGGCCGAGCTTCATCGCGATGGACGAGCCCAGGCACGGGCCGCAGCGCAAGACCGTCTCGCCGATGTTCACACCGCCGCATCTCGAAGAGATGGCCGTGCTGATCCGCGGCCGGGTCTGCAAGGTGCTCGACGCCCTGCCGCGCGGCGAGACGTTCGATTTCGTCGAACGCGTTTCGGTCGAGCTGACCACGCAGATGCTGGCGACCTTGTTTGATTTCCCGTGGGAAGAGCGCCGCAAGTTGACGCGCTGGTCCGACGTTGCCACCGCGCTGCCCAAGAGCGGCATCGTGTCGTCCGAGGCCGAACGTCGCCGCGAGATGGACGAATGCGCCGCCTATTTCGGAAAATTGTGGAACGAACGGGTGAATTCCGAGCCGCGGAATGACCTGATTTCGATGATGGCGCATGCGGATGCGACCCGCCACATGGATCCTGACACGCTGATGGGCAACATCATCCTGCTGATCGTCGGCGGCAACGACACCACCCGCAACACCATGACCGGTTCGGTACTGGCGCTGAACGAGTACCCCGAGCAATACCGCAAGCTGCGCGACAATCCAGGCCTGATCGACACCTTGGTGCCGGAAGTAATCCGCTGGCAGACGCCGCTCGCCCATATGCGGCGCACCGCGCTGGTCGACACCGAACTGGGCGGCAAGACCATCAAAAAGGGCGACCGTGTGGTGATGTGGTACGTTTCCGGCAACCGCGACGAGGACATGATCGAGACCCCGAACGACTTCATCATCGACCGGGCGCGGCCGCGCACGCATCTGTCGTTCGGCTTCGGCATCCACCGCTGCGTCGGCATGCGGCTGGCGGAATTGCAGCTCAAAATTGTCTGGGAAGAGATCCTGAAACGGTTCGAGAACATTGAAGTTGTAGGCGAGCCCAAGCGGGTATATTCGAGCTTCGTCAAAGGCTACGAGTCTTTGCCGGTTCGCATTTCCTGATTTCACCGATTAAGAGAATGTAACTTCCCTGATGAAAAACGAAGCCGCGGAACAGGACGAGTTCCATGACATCCGCGACGCCGTCGCCAAGCTCTGCGCCCAATTCCCCGGTGAATACTGGCGCAAGCTCGACCGCGAGAGTGCCTACCCTTCCGCCTTTGTCGATGCGCTGACCCAAGCCGGATATCTGTCGGTGCTGATCCCCGAGGAATATGGCGGCTCTGGCCTGAAACTGTCGGCCGCCGCGGCGATCCTGGAAGAGATTCAGCGCGCCGGTGGCAATGGCGGCGGTTGCCACGCCCAGATGTACACCATGGGCACGGTGTTACGGCATGGCAGCGATGCGCAGAAGGCTCAGTGGCTGCCGAAGGTCGCGACCGGTGAAGTCCGGCTGCAGGCCTTTGGCGTCACCGAGCCGACCTCGGGCACCGATACCACCTCGCTGAAAACCTTCGCGAGGAAGGACGAGAATGGCGACTACATCGTCAATGGCCAGAAGATCTGGACCAGCCGCGCCGAACATTCCGACCTGATGCTGCTGCTGGCGCGCACCACGCCGAAAGACCAGTCGGCCAAGCGCACCGACGGTCTGTCGGTATTCCTGGTGGACATGAAAGAGGCTAAGGGCAACGGCCTCGAGATCCGTCCGATCCGCACCATGATGAACCACGCCACCACCGAGGTGTTCTTCACCGACCTCAAGGTGCCCGCGGCCAATCTGATCGGCGAGGAGGGCAAGGGCTTTCGCTACATCCTGTCCGGCATGAACGCCGAGCGCATCCTGATCGCCGCGGAATGCATCGGTGACGCCAAATGGTTCATCGCCAAGGCGTCGGCCTATGCCAAGGAGCGCGTCGTGTTCGGCCGCCCGATCGGCCAGAACCAGGGCATCCAGTTTCCGATCGCCAAGGCCTATGCGGCAATGCGCGCCGCCGATCTGATGGTCAAGGAAGCCACCCGCAAATATGAAGCGGGTCTCGACTGCGGCGCCGAGGCCAACATGGCCAAGATGCTGGCGGCGGACGCCTCGTGGGACGCGGCCAATGCCTGCGTGCAGACCTTTGGTGGTTTCGGCTTTGCCGAGGAATACGACATCGAGCGCAAATTCCGCGAGACGCGATTGTATCAGGTGGCACCGATCTCCACCAATCTGATCCTGTCCTACGTGGCCGAGCATGTCTTGGGGATGCCCAGGTCGTATTGATATAATGGGGCTCAGCCCCCTCCCCGTCATTGCGAGGAGCGAAGCGACGCGGCAATCCAGAGCCACAAGCCCGGCAAAAACTGGATTGCTTCGTCGCCAAGTGGCTCCTCGCAATGACGACCGATACTCCGGAGAACATTCATGCTGCCGCTCAAGGGACTGACCGTCGTCGCCGTCGAACAGGCGGTCGCCGCGCCGTTCTGCAGTTCGCGGCTGGCGGATGCCGGCGCGCATGTCATCAAGGTCGAGCGCCCCGAAGGCGATTTCGCCCGCGGCTATGACCATGCGGCGAAGGGCCAGAGCAGCTATTTCGTCTGGCTCAACCGCGGCAAGGATTCGGTGGTGATCGACCTCGCCACCCCGGAAGGCCGCCGCGCCCTCGAGGAGTTGATCGCCACCGCCGACGTGCTGATCCAGAATCTGAAGCCCGGCTCGATGGACAAGCTTGGCTTTACGCTGGAGCGTTTGCGGACCGACTATCCGCGGCTGATCTGCTGCACCATCACCGGCTATGGCGACGACGGCCCCTACGCCCACCGCAAGGCCTATGATTTGCTGATCCAGGCCGAGAGCGGGCTGGCCTCGATCACCGGCGGCCCGGACGGCCCGTCGCGGGTCGGCGTCTCGATCGTCGACGTCGCCACCGGCGCCACCGCCCACGCCGCCATCCTCGAGGCCCTGATCGGCCGCGCGGTGTCCGGCCAGGGCGCCGACATCCGCATCTCGATGTTCGACGTGATGGCTGACTGGCTAACTGTGCCGCTGCTCAATGCCGAGGCTGGCAATCCCCCTAAGCGCATGGGCCTGGCGCATCCCTCGATCGCGCCTTATGGCGTGTTCCGCTCGATGGACGGCAAGGACATCCTGATCTCGATCCAGAGCGAAAGGGAATGGAAGGTGCTGTGCGCCAAGGTGCTGGATAATGCTGACCTTGCCGCCGATCCGCGCCTCGTGAATGGCGTCGAGCGGGTGCGCAACCGCGCTTTCACCGACCAGACCGTCAGCGCCATTTTCGGCGCGATGTCGCGTGACGCGCTGCTGCGGCGCCTGACCGAAGCCGACATCGCCTTCGCCGAAGTCAATACGATGGCCGATCTCGCCGGACATCCGCATCTGCGCCGCATTACCGTCGGTACACCGAACGGCGATGTCGCCTACCCCGCGCCAGCCGCGATCTTCATGGACGGCGCGCGCCGCTATGGCGCCGTGCCCGCCATCGGCGAAGTCCAGAGCTAACGGAGTCATCATGGCCGATAAACTCGATCTCGATCACCTGCGTAGCTGGATCGGTCGCACCGACCAGGCCACGGACGTCGTCACCGCCCAGCTGGTGAAGGGATTGCGCGCCACGCTGTTCCTCGACATCGGCATGCCCGCTCCCGGCGATGCCGCGCCATTCACCACGCATTGGTGCCTGGCGCAGCCGGTCGCGCCCGCCGACCAGCTCGGCTCGGACGGGCATCCCGCCCGCGGCGGCTTCCTG
This sequence comes from Tardiphaga sp., assembly GCF_025356345.1. Classification (GTDB taxonomy): domain Bacteria; phylum Pseudomonadota; class Alphaproteobacteria; order Rhizobiales; family Xanthobacteraceae; genus Tardiphaga. Next base: position 16,163 of record NZ_JANXTC010000301.1, on the reverse strand, counting down.
CCGCCGGTGCCGTTGCCGCGCCGGATGTGGGCCGGCGGCCAGCTTGAATTTCTCGACACGCTTCGGGTCGGCGACGAGGTCACGCGCTCCTCGAAAATCCTCGACGTCACGCTGAAGGCCGGCTCCACCGGCGCGCTGTGCTTCGTCTCCGTCGAACACCTCATCACCACGCCGCGCGGCCTCGCCATTCGCGAGCGCCAGGATATCGTCTACCGCGACATGCCGACCGACATGGCCCCGGCGGCCGCCGCGCCGAAGGACGTGGCGGCGGCCGCGCATCGCGAAACGCATTTTGCTGATCCGGTGCTGTTGTTCCGCTATTCCGCGCTGACCTTCAACGGCCACCGCATCCATTACGACCGCGACTATGTCACCAAGGTCGAATTCTACCCGGGCCTGGTGTTTCACGGCCCGATGCAGGCCGCGCTGCTGGTCGAATTCGCCGCCAGGCTGCATGACGGCAAAGCGCCCGCCAAATTCAGCTACCGCGGCGTGCAACCCCTGTTCGATGGCGCGGAATTTTCCGTCAATGCCAATCCGGCCGCCGACGGCGGTTATGAGGTATGGACCGCCAACGCCGCGGGCGCCCCGACCATGAAGGGTACCGCTACTTGGTGATCGCACGCGCCACGCTGGTCCTGACTCTGCTGCTCGCCGCTTCGGCGACGCACGCCGAAGGCAGCATGATGGGCGCGTGGGAACGCGGCGACGGCATCGCGCGGGTCAAGGTGGCGCCATGCGGCACGGTGATCTGCATGACCAACACCTACATCAAGCCCGGCGTGCAGGACGAGAAAGTCGGTGAGCGGCTCGAATTCGACGTCAAATCATCGGGCGATGAGTTGAAGGGCGCCGTGCTCGACCCAAAGACCGGCAAGAGCTATTCCGCGACCATCGTCGTCAACGGCGACCGCATGACCACGCGCGGCTGCATCCTCGGCGGTGTGATCTGCAAGAGTACTGACTGGACGCGGATTCGCTGATCGAGCGCTGCTCTGATCTTCACCTTTCCCCGCCCCTGGGGGACACAACCATACGAGCGAGCATGAGACGGGGGCGCATGCTCGGCGACCGCCGATGGCCTCTGAGCGTTCCCTGTCCGATAGTTGACTTCCCCACCTTTCCCCTGATTGATCAGGGCAATCGCGGCGATTTCAACGCCGCCTGGTGAGGAAACAATCTTGGCCCGCGACAAAGCAACAACCATCCCGAAAGCCATCACCGTCAAGGACGCCACGCTGGGTTTGATCCGCGCGTTCGGCATCAGGAAAGTGTTTGGCAATCCCGGCTCCACCGAGCTGCCGTTCCTGTCGGACTGGCCCGACGACATCGACTACGTCCTCGGCCTGCAGGAGGCCTCGGTGATCGGCATGGCCGATGGCTATGCGCAAGCGACGCGCAACGCGGCCTTCGTCAACCTGCACTCCGCCGCCGGCGTCGGACATGCGCTCGGCAACATCTACACCGCGCATCGCAACCAGACCCCGATGGTGATCACCGCCGGCCAGCAGGCGCGCAGTATCCTGCCGTTGCAGGCCTTTCTCTACGCCGAGCGTGCCTCGGAATTCCCGCGGCCCTATGTCAAATACAGCGTAGAACCGGCGCGCGCCGAGGATGTTCCCGCGGCCATCGCACGGGCCTATTATGTGGCGATGCAGCCCCCCCGCGGCCCGACCTTTGTCTCGGTGCCGGTCGACGACTGGAATCATCCGGCGCAGGCTGTCGCGGCGCGTCAGGTCAGCCGCGAAATCGGTCCTGATATCAAAGCCATGCAAGAACTCGTTGCGGCGCTAGGCAAAAGCCGGAAGCCGGCACTGATCGTCGGCCCCGGGATCGACCGCGCGCAGGCGGTCGATCTGATGGTGCAGTTGGCGGAGAAGACCAAGGCCGCCGTGTGGGTCAGCCCGTTCTCGGCACGCTGCAGCTTTCCGGAGCGGCATCCGCAATTCGCGGGCTTCCTGCACGCCTCGCCGGCGCAACTGTCCGATGCGCTGCGCGATTATGACCTGGTCGTCGTGATCGGCGCGCCGGTTTTTACCTTCCATGTCGAGGGCCATGCGGCGATCTTCGACGGTGACACCACCATCTTCCAGATCACCGACGATGCCGACTCGGCCGCGGTGGCGCCGGTCGGTACCAGCATCATCGCCACCATGAAGGCGGCGCTAATGCTGCTATTGGAACTGCTGCCCGCGACCCAGCGCAGCGCCGCGCCCGGACGGATCCTGCCGCCGCCGCCTGTCGCCGGCGATCCGATCCCGGTCGACTACCTGCTGCATAGCCTGTCAAAAGCCATGCCCGCGGATGCGATCCTGGTGGAAGAAGCCCCCTCGCATCGGCCGGCCATGCAAAAATTCATGCCGATGCGCGGCGCCAACAGCTTTTACACCATGTCCTCCGGCGGCCTCGGCCATTCGCTGCCCGCCTCGGTCGGGATGGCGCTGGCGCATCCGGAGCAGCGCACCGTGTGCCTGATCGGCGACGGCTCGGCGATGTATTCGATCCAGGCGCTATGGACCGCCGCACAGCGCAAGCTGCCGTTGACGGTGGTCGTGATCAACAATGCCGGCTACGGCGCGATGCGCTCGTTCAGCCAGGTGATGCAGGTACGCAACGTGCCCGGCCTCGACCTGCCCGGCCTCGACTTTGTCAAACTGGCCGAGGGGATGGGCTGCGATGCCGTCCGGGTGAGCAAGGCGTCCGATCTTGCGGCAGCGCTGTCGCGCGGCCTGAGCTATAATGGTGCGAGCCTTGTCGAGGTGATCGTCGACTCGGCCGTGCCGGTGCTTTATGGACAAAAGCACTGATGTGACAACGCGATAGGACCACGCATGACCGATCGGATGAAGGACAGCCCGGCCAAGCCGCACTCTTCGCACTGGGGCGCGTTCTCCGGCGCGTGGAAGGACGACAGGCTTGTCATCGTCCCGCATCCGATCGATCCCGATCCGAATCCGATCATCCAGAACTTTCCTGAGGCGCTGCGTCATAAGGCCCGCATCGCCAGGCCGATGGTTCGACGGGGCTGGCTCGAAAACGGCCCCGGCAAGGACACCCGCCGAGGCCGTGATGAATTCGTCGAGATGGAATGGGACGAAGTGCTCGACCTGCTCGCCGGCGAGTTGAAGCGGGTCACCGACAAGCACGGCGCCAGGGCCGTCTATGGCGGCTCCTATGGCTGGTCGAGCGCGGGCCGTTTTCACCACGCCCAGAGCCAGTTGCATCGCTTTCTCAACGCCGCGCTGGGCGGCTATGTGCGTTCGGTCAACAGCTACTCGGCCGGCGCCTCGATGGTGATCCTGCCGCACATCCTCGGCAATTACGATGACGTCTCGCGCAAGAATGTCGCCTGGGAAGATATCGTCCAATACACCGATGTCATCCTCGCTTTCGGCGGCATGAACACCAAGAATTCCCGCGTCGCCTCCGGCGGCATCAGCCGTCACACCGAACACGGCGATATGATCGCCGCGAGCCAGCGCGGCTGCGAGCTGGTGCTGATCGGCCCGCTGAAGACCGACCTGCCCGACGAAGTGAACAAGGAGTGGTTACCGATCCGGCCCGGTACCGACACCGCGATGATGCTGGCGCTGGCGCATACGCTGGTGATGGACAACGCGCATGATCGCACTTTCCTCGACAGCCATTGCTCGGGCTGGGCGACCTTCGAAGACTACCTGATGGGCCGCGGCGACGGCCAGCCGAAGGATGCCGCCTGGGCCGCTCCGATCACCGGTCTCAAGGACGACGAGATGCTGGCGATGGCACGACGCCTGCCCGGCCGGCGCGTGCTGGTGACGGTGGCGCATTCGCTGCAGCGCGCCGAACACGGCGAGCAGCCGGTGTGGATGGCGTCGGTTCTCGCCGCGATGCTCGGCCAGCACGGCCTGCCGGGCGGCGGCTACTCCTACGCGCTCGGCGCCATTGCCAATTACGGCCGCCGCCACAATGCGGTGCCGATCGCGGCGTTTAACCAGCTCAGGAACAATGTCAGCGAATTCATTCCGGTCGCGCGCGTCAGCGACATGCTGCTGAATCCCGGAGCGCCGTTCGACTACAATGGCGAGCGCATGACCTATCCGGACATCAAGCTGGTGTACTGGGCCGGCGGTAACCCGTTCCACCACCATCAGGATCTCAACCGGCTGCGCCGCGCCTTTGCCGAGGTCGACACGCTGGTGGTGCACGAGATCGCGTGGACCGCCACCGCGCGCCATGCCGACATCGTGCTGCCCTGCACGATGACGCTGGAGCGGGAGGATATCGGCGGCGCGCCGACCGACCCGTTGATGATCGCGATGCATCGCCTCGCCGAACCGTTTGGCGAGGCGCGCGACGACTACGAAATTTTCAGCGACCTCGCCGAACGCATGGGCTGTGCCGAGGCTTTCACCGAGGGGCGCACCACGCAACAGTGGCTGCGCTTTCTCTACCAGACGACGCAGGATGCGTTGGCTGCCAGGGGTTTTGACGCCCCGGACTTCGACACATTCTGGGAACGCGGTGAGATCACCCTGCCGCAGTTGCCGATCGATGGCGGCAGTATCCGCGCCTTTCGCGACGATCCCGCGGGTAAGCCGCTGCCGACCGCGAGCGGCCGGATCGAGATCTATTCGGAGCGGATCGCCGGCTTCGGCTATGCCGATTGTCCCGGCCATCCGGTCTGGCTGCCGCCGGTCGACGTCGTCGACGACGCCAATCCACTGCAGCTGGTCGCCAACCAGCCGGCCAGCCGGCTGCACAGCCAGTTCGATTTCGGCGGCCACAGCGCCGCGGAAAAGCGCCGTGGCCGCGAAGTCGCGCGCATGCATCCCACCGACGCCGCGGCGCGCGACATCGCGGACGGCGATATCGCAAAACTGTTCAACGCCCGCGGCGCCTGCCTCGCCGCCATTGCCGTGACCGAAGACGTAATGGCCGGCGTGATCCAACTGCCAACCGGCGCCTGGTACGATCCGCAGGACGCCGAGGATGACATGCCGCTGTGCGTGCATGGCAATCCCAATGTGCTGACACGCGACGTCGGCACCTCCCGCCTCGCGCAGGGCTGCACCGGGCAGCTCACGACGGTGCAGGTGGAGAAATTCACCGGCAACCTGCCGCCCATCCAAGCGTTTGACCCGCCGGTGGCGGTGAAGCCAGGACTGCAAGCGGCGGAGTAATCGCGAGCTGTCCGAGGTGATCGTTTCCCGGACGCGGTGCGGCATTCTTCATGCCGCTCCGCAGAGCCGGGGAACGGAGACCGTGGTGATCTAGCCGCCGAACTCTTCCCGCATCTTCGCCTGGATCTTGGCCATGCCGCCGATCCAGCGATCGTAGTTCTCGGTCTTCTTGCGCATGTAATCGATCACCTGCTTGTGCGGCAGGATCAGAAACGTTTCCGCCTCGATGCCGTCAAGCGCATCCTTTGCCACCTGCTCGGGCGACAGGTCGCCATCGCCGGATTGCGGACCCTTGGGGATCGCGCGCAGCATGTTGGTGTCGACGCCCTGCGGACACAGGATCGAGACCTTGATGCCGTCGGCGCGATGCGAGATCGCCAGATTTTCGGCAAAACCCACCGCGGCATGTTTGGTGGTCGAATAGGCCGGGCTGCCAACCTGTGACAGCAGGCCCGCGGCGGAAATCGTGTTGAGAAAGTAGCCGCCGCCGCGCGCCTTCATCAGCGGGATCAGATGCCGCGCCGCGTAGACATGGGCCATGACATGGATCGCCCAGCTCTTCGCCCACGGCTCGTCGGAACTGCCGCCGGCATTGACCGTCAAGGGATCGAAGCCGCCGCCAATGCCGGCATTGGAGCAGAACAGCGCGATCGGCCCGAACTGCCGTTCGGTCTCGGCGATGACATACGCGATGTCTTTTTCCACCCCGACATCGCAGCGAAAAGCAGCGCCGCCGACCGACGCGGCGACGATTTTCGCGCGTTCTTCGTCGAGATCCGCGACCACCACCTTGGCGGCGCCGGCCCGGTGAAACACCCCGCAGAGCGCCTGGCCAATGCCATTGCCGCCTCCGGTCACGACGACAACCTTGCCGGCTACCTGCATGTTACACTCCCGATTGTTGTTATTGTTTTTCTGAGCGGTAGGATGGGTGGAGCGCAGCGATACCCATCATTGCCAGCAGTGAAGCGATGGATTTCGCTACGCTCTACCCCTCCTACCAATGATATGAGGTCAGCTGAGGACGAGGTCGAGCACGGCCGTATAGTGGCAGGCGGCGCCGAGCAGCACAAATGAATGCCAGATGGCATTCTGGAAGCGCAGCCGCTGCCAGGCATGGAACACGACGCCGAACGTATAAAGCGCGCCGCCAATGCCGATGAACCACACCGCAAGCGTCGGCAATGTGGTGAATACGGCGTCATAGGCCATCAACCCGCTCCAGCCCATGGCGAGATAGAGCAATACGGCGAGCCGGTCGAAGCGGCCGGGGTACCGCAGCTTGATGACGATGCCGGCGATCGCCACGCTCCAGACGCCGGCGAGCAGCGCGGCGGCCATCCAGCCATCCTTCATCTGCGCGAAGAACGGCGTGTAGGTGGCGGCGATCAGAATGTAGATCGCGGAATGATCGAAGCGGCGCAGCCACCATTTGCGCGGCGACACCGGCCACAGATTATACGCCGCCGACAGGCCGAACATCGCCAGCAGGCCCGTCGCATAGACCGATGCCGTGACGATCTCATAGGCGCTGGCGAAGACCGCGGCGAGCACGATCAGCGCGGTGCCGGCCACCAGCCCGAATGACACGCCGACGCCATGAACGATTCCGTCGGCGATCAGTTCGGCGCGGTCGTAATTCCAGCGGATCGCACCCGCCACCCGATGCGCGGTGTCCGTGGTCAGTTGCTTGATCGTGAAGATTTTCATTGGTGGTGTCGACCTGGCGGCAGTAAAGAGCTTGCCCGGAGCCCTGTGACTTCCCCTGCGAGAGCGATAAATCATACGCCGTGGAAGGTCAACGAAACCCCAACGACGTGTCTGCGACGCTTTGACGACATGCTTGATTTCAGCCGGACAATCGCCACTTCTGCCGCATCCGTCTGTCTCATTCCGCACTGAGAGCCCTCCTCCGCATGGCCAGCCTGTCCGAACTCGTCGAGGAAGCGCGCCTCTCCGCCCGCGCGCTGCTGGACTATGGTGAGGGATTGTTCAACCCGACCATCCGGCTCGGCGTCACCGGGCTGTCCCGTGCCGGCAAGACCGTGTTCATCACCGCGCTGGTGCATGGCCTGACGCGCGGCGGCCGTTTTCCGGTGTTCGAATCGCTGGCCAGCGGGCGGATCGCCAAAGCCCGTCTCGCCCCGCAGCCTGACGACGCGGTGCCGCGTTTCGCCTATGAGGAACATCTGCGCACCCTGGTCGAGGAACGACGCTGGCCGAACTCGACGGTCGATATCAGCGAACTCCGCCTGGTCATCGACTACCAGCGTCACAATGGCGCGGAGCGCACCCTGACGCTGGATATTGTCGACTATCCCGGCGAATGGCTGCTCGACCTGCCGCTGTTGAATAAGACTTATGAAGAATGGTCGGCTGAAAGTCTGGCGCTGGCGCGGGCTGGTCCGCGCACGGAACTAGCGGCGCCGTTTCAGGCGCATCTGGCGACGCTCGATCCGCTGGCCGGCGAGAACGAACAGGCGACGCTGATCGCCGCGCGATTGTTCACCGACTATTTGCGCGCCTGCCGCGACGATCGCTTTGCCATGAGCCTGCTGCCGCCCGGCCGCTTCCTGATGCCCGGCAATCTGGCGGGGTCGCCAGCGCTGACCTTCGCGCCGCTCGACCTGCCGGAAGGCAGCGCCCCCGACCGTTCGCTATGGGCGATGATGGTCAGGCGCTTCGAGGCCTACAAGGATATCGTGGTGCGGCCGTTCTTCCGCGATCACTTTTCGCGGCTCGACCGACAGATCGTGCTGGTGGACGCGCTGTCTGCCTTCAACGCCGGACCGGAGGCGCTGCACGATCTCGAAGCCGCGATGGCCGGCATTCTCGATTGTTTTCGTATTGGCCGTGGCACGATCCTCAGCACGCTGTTCCGCCCCCGCGTCGACCGTATCCTGTTCGCCGCCACCAAGGCCGACCACCTCCACCATCTCAGCCATGACCGGCTCGAGGACGTGCTGCGGCGAACCGTCGGCCAAGCGGTGGCGCGCTCCGAATTGGCCGGCGCCGCGGTTGACGTCGTCGCCCTCGCCGCCGTGCGCGCCACCCGGGAAGCGCTGGTGCAGCGTGGCCGTGACAAATTGCCATCGATCCTCGGCACGCCCGCCAAGGGCGAACTGGCCAATGGCGAGGCCTTCGATGGCGAGACCGAGGTGGCAACCTTTCCCGGCGACCTGCCGACCGACCTCGACGGGCTGTTCGAGGGCGGCGCGTTTCGCGGCCTCTCAACCGACGCCGCCGACAAGGCCGACTTCCGCTTCCTCCGGTTCCGGCCCCCGCTATTGGAACGCAATGGCGCCGAGGAACCGCCGCTGCCTCATATTCGCCTCGACCGCGCCCTCCAGTTCCTGATCGGAGACAGGCTGCAATGACCGAACGTCCGAATCCGCGCCGGCCGGCCACCTTCCGGCTCGACGATCCCCATGTCCGGGTAATGGAGGCCGATGACGATGCCGGCCGGCTCGCCCGCGGCGCCATCCGGATCACCCCGGAGGCGGATCCGATGTCGATGCCGGTGATGATCGAGGCGCCGCTGCTGCCGGTGCGCTCCGGCTTTCGCTGGGGCACGCTGTTCTGGAGCGCACTGGGCGGGCTGCTGCTGATGGGCGCGGGCCTCGGCGTGACCCATCTGGTGCAGGACCTGTTTGCGATCAACGACGGGCTCGGCTTTCTCGGCATTGGCCTGTCCGCCCTCGCCACGCTGGCGCTGGTGGTCATCATCGCGCGCGAGGCACTCAGCCTGTCGCGACTGGCGACGATCGAGAAACTGCATGCCCGCGCGCTCGCCACCATCATCAGCGACGACCGCACCGAGAGCCGCGTCATCGTTCAGGACCTGTTGAAGATCGCGCATCGCAATCCGCGGCTGGCGCGCGCCCGCAGCGCGCTGCAGGGCCATGCCGACGACATCATCGACGGTGCCGACATGATCAAGCTGGCCGAGCGCGAATTGATGTCGCCGCTGGACATCGAGGCGCGCCGCCTCGTCTCCGTCGCGGCGCAAAGAGTCTCGATCGTCACCGCGATCAGCCCGCGCGCGCTGATCGACGTATTGTTCGTATTCGCCGCCGCGTTGCGGCTGGTGCGGCAACTGGCGCAGCTTTATGGCGGCCGTCCCGGCACGCTCGGCATGATCCGGCTGATGCGCCACACGCTTTCGCATCTCGCCATCACCGGTGGCATGGCCGCCAGCGACAGCATGATCCAGCAGGTGCTCGGCCACGGCATCGCCGCCAAACTCTCGCAACGGCTGGGCGAAGGCGTGCTGAATGGCCTGCTCACGGCGCGGCTCGGGCTTGCCGCGATCGACGTCACACGGCCGCTGCCGTTCACGGCATTACCGCGGCCCGCGCTGGCGGACCTGGCCAGGGATCTGCTGCGCAAGAACGATGAATCGTAAGGCGCAATAGCTTCCGCCGTCGCTCAACGAGCGACGGCGGGAGCGTATTGCGCCATCCGTCGGCCCGGCTGGCGAATTACGCGTTCTGCCCTGCAATCGTCAACGCAACGCGACTTGATAGCTTTGCGCGCCCATCGCCAGCAGCGGCCAGCGATAAAACGGCGTGTCCGGCGGCGGGTTGAGGTCCGGGGTCCAGTGGCTGATCCTGTCGATCTGGTAGTTCTTCATGACCACGCCGCGAAACACCGTATCGACGCGGGCGATCGGCTCGATCACGGCCGGTGTCGACGCCAGCAGCGCACGATTATCGTCCGTGAGCTGCGCGATATAGAGGCCGGGATGATCCCGGATCAGATCGATGCCCGGATCGCGAAAGCCGATAAAGCGCGCGCGCTGATTGACCTGGAGCACCGGCACCCAGTCGTGAAGATGCCAGCGCAACATCGCATAGGTGCGGTAATCGGTGGTCGCGATCCAGGTCGCGCCTGACTTCCGCATTTCGAGCAATGCGCGATCGGCCAGAGCGCCATACCCCGCTTCGCCACCGATCGGATCATTCTTGCCGATCAGATTCCACGGGCTCGCCACGCAATACAGGAACACCAGCACCACCAGCGGAATGCCGGCGGCGATCGCCGCGATGCTCCAGCGTCCGGCTGCCTGGATCATGCCCGGCGACCAGTTCTCCCGCCGCAGCATCGGCCCATGGATGGCGGCGGCAGCGAAGCCGGCGGGCCAGATGAACATCGGCCAGGTGTCGCCAACCCGCAGCGTCAGCGACTTCCACAACAGATACAGGAACGGCACCAGCACCGCGGTCGAGAGCAGGATCGCGACCGGCTCGCGCTGGCGATAGCCGCGCCACGCTGTGACGACGACCGCGGAGAGCACGACGGGAAACAGGATCAGCCCGACCTGGCCGAATTGCAGACCGAGGAAATCACCGACCGTGCGCAGCGAGGCCTCGTTGCTGGTGGTGACGCGCACGAACTGGAATTTGAATGACGCCCAGTCATGGCCGGCATTCCAGACCAGTACCGGGGAGAACAGCGCCAGCGCGATCAGCGCCGCCAGCCAGGGATAGGGGCTGCGCCACCAGCGTCGCCGCCACGCCGGCACCAGCATGAAAGCCAGCACGGCAGGTAGCAGCATCACCACCGTGAGCTTGGCCAGCAGCGCCAGCCCGGCGAAGGCACCCGCCGCGAGCCACCAGCGCGCATCCTCGCTCTCGACCAGCCGCACCAGCGACCAGATCATCGCGACCGCGAACGGAATCATCGCCACGTCCGGCGCGATCTTGGCCATCAGCAGCCCGTAATACAGCGCCGCCTCCGGCATCAATACGGCGAACACCACAGCACGCAGATCCTGCGTCACCCGCCGCACGATGTCCGCGAGCATGACCTGCGTCAGCAGCATGGCGAGCACGCCGGCAAAACGGACACCGAAAGCCGTGTCTCCGAAGATTGTCGTGCCCAATCGGATGAACCAGGCAATCATCGGCGGATGATCGAGAAAGGACAGCACGTTTTCCTTCGACCAGGTCCAGTAATAGGCCTCGTCGGTGCGCAGCTCGAACAAGCCGGCATAGAGGCAACGCATCAAGGTCAGCGCAACCAGCAAGCCACCGATGGCCCACAGCGAGCGGCGGGAGAGGTTGTGATCAAGAGTGCCGGCAGGCGCAAATATGGACATCGGCGAGCTTTTGGGCGGGCCGGCGACTGCTGTCAAATGGTTGACAAGGCTGGTGCAGAACCCGGCAAATAAGGCCTGGGCATCGTGCCTTGATCGGTCCCGTCACGGCCACCATCAAGGGATTGCATGCCCGAGGCTTTCCAGACAGCGGCCGCCACCCGGCTTCGCGGCATCAGCCTGAGGCAAATTCGGCTTGGCCGCCGCCTCGTGCTGTTGAGCTATCTGATCAGCCATTTCCTCAACCATGCGCTTGGCAACATCTCGATCATCGCCATGGGCGCCGGCGTGGCCTCGCATGCTGAGTTCTGGCAGTGGCCACCGATCGCTGTTGTCTTTTATGGCGCGGCTGCGACTCACGCCGGACTTGGCATCTGGGCGCTGTTCGAACGCCGGCAGTTTCATCACAGGGCGATCGAGCCGCTGCAACTGATCCTCGGCCTCAGCATTCCCGTGCTGATCGTCGGCCCTGTCGTCGGCATGCGGCTCGGCTATTTTGGCCTGCTCGGCCTGGCGCTACTGGGCCGCGCCGTGCGCAGCGGCGTGGAACGCCGCGTCGGCATAATCAGCCTGTCCTACGGCCATGACCGCATCGTTCGCGTGCCCGTCGGCCTCAGCGTGCTCGAGGCCAGCCTACGCCACCGCGTGCCGCATGCCAGCGTCCGCGGCGGCCGCGCGCGCTGCTCGACCTGCCGCATTCGCATCATCGGTAACACCGGCGCCCTACCCGCCGCCTCGGCGCGCGAGACCTATGTGCCCGGCCGGATCGGCGTCGGCACCGATCCATCGATCCGGCTGGCCTGCCAGTTGCGACCGACCGCCGACCTGTCCTTCGTGCAGTTGCTGACGCCGCATGCGATGTCCGCCAACGCGCATGCGTCGGGCCCGTCGCGGATCGGCAGCCACATCGGTGATCTCAATCTCGCCCTGCAACACGATCTGCCTGACCCGCTCCGGTTCGGCATCGGCATCCACAGCGGCGAGGTGATCATCGGGGATATCGGATACCGCGACCATCTGGTGTTCACCGCGCTCGGCGACGCGGTCAATGTCGCGGCAAGACTCCAGGATATGACCAAGGATCTCGCCTGCGAAGTCATCGTATCGGAGGATGTGTGCCGGACCGCCGGGCTGGTCGCCGATCAATTTCCCGCCCGGCAAGTTACCATCCGCGGCCGCCTCGAGCCGATGACGGTGCGTGCCGTCGCCGATGCCAGAATGCTGTCACCGCTGGGTGCGGGGACACAACTATGACAGCACGCGAAACTCCCCCCGTGAACGATCGCCGTCGCTGCGGTACTGTAGCGACACGTTGAAGGATGCCGGCGTCGTCGGGGCAAGGCGGTAAAATGAAACAGGCGGTCCGGGACCCCGATTCTTCAACCTGAAAACAGGTTTGCGACGTTCAGCCGCGCCAAACCCGCTCAAAAAGCGCCCGAAAAGGCGTCAAATCGTAAAATACCGACGTGTTTCGCAGATTTTTGCACGTCGTTTAAGCTATCAAGCTTGGCAATCCCGGCGTAACGTGCGCATGTCGGATATGCCGGTTTGCGGGGACCGACAATTCGTTATTTTTTTGATCCCGCGGAGACGACGTGATGGCTAAAGGTACTGTTAAGTGGTTCAACGCGACCAAGGGCTTCGGTTTCATCCAGCCCAGCAATGGTGGCAAGGACGTGTTCGTTCATATTTCGGCAGTTGAGAAGGCTGGTCTTTCTTCGCTGAACGAAGGACAGACCGTTGAATACGAGGAAGTCGCGAACCGCGGCAAGACCTCGGCTGAAAACCTCAAGGTTTGATGCGACGGCGTGATCCGGATCACTCCCTCGATAACCTTCCAGGCTAGTTTCCGACAAGATCACGTTTCAACAATGTAGAGCGCATTCGGCAAGAGCGGTTTCCAAAAGTCTCCGTCTCTTGCGACGCAATCAGGTTCACGCAGATTGCGCTAATTCGATCCGCGGTGTGCGCTCTAGCCTAACATTTGAAGTCCACGCGCCTGCTTCGGCAGCGCGTCGGCGCTCAGTTCTCCTTCACCCATTCATTAACGGGTTTGACATCGGGCGCCTGCGCATAGCCGCGCGTCCACAGGTCGACGACCCATTCGGTGCCACTCGCGCGATCCAGCAGCACAGCGGTGTTGTGCGGGGTCTGCAGCACCAGCGCATTGCCGCGATAATGCGGATTTCCAACCGTATGATGTTTCAGCAGGCCCCATTCCTGCAGCACCAGCAGCAGGCTGGTGACGTTGCGCGTGGTGTCCCAGCAATCGAAATTATGCTTATCGTCGAAATAGCGGAAATCCGCGTTGGCGATCCGCTTGTCGGTGCCGATCACCGGCCCGACGCGGCGATCGAACCACACCACCGCCTTTTGCACCGCGGCGCGTTCCGCCACCGCAGACGCCTTTCCCGCCAGCAATATCTTGCTCAGCGCAGCCTTGTCGGCGGATGTAAAATCGAACACGTGGCGTCGGCGGCAGACAAAGCCGTAGCAGATCGTCATCGTATCGGCCGCCGGCGGATAGATCGACACCGAAGTATAAAGCTCGCTGATCCCCGGGCTGAGTTCGGTCGCGCGGACGCCCAGGGCGGAACCCAGCAGCGCGCCGAACGCGAGGGCCACGGCCGCGATCCTGCCGCGATAATCCGTCTGCGATGCCAGCATGATCCACTCCAACAAATTGTGCCGAAAACTACCGCAGCCGCTTTATCATGCCAAGGTCAGATCGAGCTGAACCGTGGGTTATCCGGCCATGCCAACGCATTCAGATTACACGCATCTTCCGTTATTCGCGGCCCCCTACGCGGCTGCCGACGAAGTCATCGCCGGTCGACTGCTCGCCAACGCGTCGCTCGCAACGGCGCAGGACGCGAGAATCGACCGCACCGCGATCCGGCTGATCGAGGCCATTCGCGTCCGTGATCATCGCTTCGGCGGTGTCGAGGACATGTTGCGGGAATTCGCGCTGTCGACGCAGGAGGGACTGGCGCTGATGGTACTCGCCGAGGCGTTGCTGCGCGTGCCGGATGCCCGCACCGCGGATGCCTTTATCGAGGACCGGCTCGGTCAGGGCGACTTCCTCCACCATGAGACGAAATCCAGCGCCTTTCTGGTCAATGCCTCGACCTGGGCACTAGGCCTGTCGGCGCGGGTTATCCAGCCCGGCGAGACGGCGCAGGGCACGTTGGGCCGTCTGGCAAAGCGTCTCGGCGTACCCGCGGTGCGCGCCGCCACGCGGCAGGCGATGCGGCTGATGGGCAGTCATTTTGTTCTCGGCGAAACCATCGAGGCCGCGCTCGGTCGCGCCAATTCGCAGACCGATCGCCCGCCGCGCTACTCCTTCGACATGCTCGGCGAAGGCGCTCGTAGCCAGAACGACGCACAGCGCTATTTCGATTCCTACGCCGCGGCGATCGATGCCATCGGCCGTACCGCCGATCACAATCCGCTGCCAGATCGCCCCGGCATCTCGGTCAAGCTCTCGGCGCTGTATCCACGCTTCGAGGCCGTCAATCGCGCGCGGGTGGTACGCGAACTGGTACCGCGGGTGATCGCGCTGGCGCGTCAGGCCAAGGCGTTCGATCTGAATTTTACCGTCGATGCCGAAGAGGCTGATCGGCTTGAACTATCGCTCGAGGTGATCGCCGCCGCGGTCAGCGATCCGTCACTGGCCGGCTGGGACGGTTTCGGCCTTGCGATCCAAGCTTACCAGAAACGCGCAGCGGCGGTGATCGACCATGTCGATGACATCGCTTATCGACTGAAGCGACGCCTGATGGTGCGGCTGGTGAAAGGCGCCTATTGGGACAGCGAGATCAAGCGCGCGCAGCAACGCGGCCTCGACGACTATCCCGTGTTCACCCGTAAGGCCATGACCGACCTCAATTATATCGCCTGCGCGCGGAAACTGCTGGCACTGCGACCGCGATTATTCCCGCAATTTGCCACCCATAATGCGCTGACGGTGGCGACCGTTCTCGAACTGGCCGGCGGCAGCGGCGGTTATGAATTCCAGCGCCTGCACGGCATGGGCGACGCGCTCTATGCGCGGCTGGTCGCCGATTATCCGGAAGCGACCTATCGCACCTATGCGCCGGTCGGCAGCCACCGCGATCTGCTGGCCTATCTGGTACGCCGCCTGCTAGAGAATGGCGCGAACTCCTCCTTCGTGGCGATCGCCGCCGATGCGTCCGTGCCCATGACCACATTGCTGGCGCGGCCGGCGGAGGTGATCGGAGCGGCCGACCGGGCGCGTCACCCCAGAATTCCGAGACCACACGATCTATACCAGCCGGCACGCCACAACTCCCGCGGCATCGAATTCGGTGAACGCGCCGCGCTCGACGCGCTGCTGGCGGAGGTGGCCGCGTCCCGCATCGATAAAATCGACGTTGCCGACGCAACACCGGAATCCGCGGCGGCGGCCGCGCATGCCGCCAGCGCAGGCTTTGCCGCGTGGAACGGCGTCCCCGGCCAGCGGCGTGCCGCCATGCTCGAACGCGCCGCGGAGCTGCTCGAGCTGCGTCGCGCGACTTTCATCGCACGGTTGCAAGACGAGGGCGGCAAGACGCTGGACGACGCGCTGTCGGAAGTCCGCGAAGCCATTGATTTCTGCCGCTATTACGCCGCGCAGGGCCGCGAGTTATTCGACGAGGGAACGGCGATGCCGGGACCAACCGGCGAGAGCAACGTCTTGCGATGGCGCGGTCGCGGCGTGTTCGTGGCGATCTCGCCATGGAATTTTCCACTCGCGATCTTCCTTGGCCAGGTCGCCGCCGCGCTGATGGCCGGCAATGCCGTGATCGCCAAGCCGGCGGAGCAGACGCCTCGGATCGCGGCCGAAGCGGTCCGGCTGCTGCATGACGCCGGGGTGCCTTTCGCGGCGCTGCAACTGGTGCTGG
>NZ_JANXTC010000277.1:0-9766 GCF_025356345.1 Tardiphaga sp. | reverse complement strand
GAAGATTTCGCTGATTCCGCTGCTAATCATTTGGCTGGGCACTGGCGAGAGCTACAAAATCCTGATCAGCGCGGTCACGGCATTCTTTCCGATTGCCATGAGCACGTATGCCGGCGTTCGCCAGGTCGACCGCGGCTTGGTCAAGGCTGCCCAGGATCTCGGCGCCAACCGCCGACAGGTTCAATTCAACATCATTCTTCCTGCGGCGGTGCCGAGCATCTTCTCGGGATTGCAGCTCGGAATGGGCGTCACGATCATTCTCGTTGTGGCAGCGGAAATGATCGGCGGCTCCAGCCGCGGCGGCGGCATGGGTTATTTGCTGATCCACGCCGGACAGGTCATGGAAACGGAAAAAGTCTTCGCGGCCCTGGTCGTGCTCACCTTGATGGGGGCCGCCATCATCAAGGCCCAGCAATGGCTTGATCGCAAACTCGCGCCTTGGGCGGTGCTTCACTAGACGCGGCGGCTCTGGCATCGTCAGGTCGGGACTTGTTTCGCTGCCAGGGCCCCGGCCGCCGCTACTTGGCGGCGCGATGAGTCTCAATCACCCTAATTTCGGCCAGGGCATATTCCGAGTTTTCCAGCAGGTGACCGGCGAAAACGTTCACGGTTTCGAGCTGGCCGCGGTCGATACCCTTGAACAGGATATCATTGACGGAAGATACCATCGGGGCGACATCGCGGATGGCTTGCTCGCCTTTCGCTGAAAGCGTGATCAGTACGCTGCGCCCGTCCAGGTGGTTGGGCCGCTTGCTGAGAAGGCCCTTGCGGATCAGACGACCGACCTCTGTCGTCACGTGGGTGGCGGCGAGCCCGATGTGGCTTGCCAGCGGTGCAATGGCAATTCCACTATCTCCCTGTCGATAGGCGACACCAATCAGCACGGTGAACTGACTGCCCGTCAGATCCAGTTGTCTTCCGAAAGCTTCGCGGCAGGTGACCAGACGGCCGAGCGCCTGGACCAGGCGGTAGATGGTGTCGCGCATCCAGTCGTCCGACCCGTTTTTTAACAGGTCCCTTCTGGACGTCGTCAGAGGCGAGCTGAAGCGGGCGCGCGCGGCCACCGAGGCTCTTGCCGTTTTCGTCGATTTCTTTGCCATAGATGTGAGGGTCCATCCGCTTGCCTGTCCGAAGGCCAGCGTCGTTGATGTCGGTGGCCGAAGTCCAGACCGTCGTCGCCGCGTGGAGGAGACGAGAGACGTGCGCTCGGGGCGCCTCCAGGTCACATAGCATGAGTTCCGTCGGCCGATCCAGCCATCGGCCGGGCAAGACCCTCCTCTTTCCATCATCGCGAAACCCCAGGCGGCCTGGAACCGCTACCAGCCGTGCACGAAATAATCGACACCCTGCGGGGTATCGATGACCACATCGGCCTCGATCTGCCTGTAGCGGCCACGATAGAACAAGAGCGGCCTAGGCGTCGTCGCGTCGGCGACAGAATAGGACGTGACGCGGCCCACCAGGATCAGGTGGTCGCCGCCGTCATGGCGAGCAAAGCTCTCGCATTCGAAGCAGGCGCTGGCGCCTTGAATCATCGGCACGCCGAGGGCCCCTTGCACGTGTGGAACCCCGTCCCATTTGTCGGGTGAGGCGCGGGCGAACCGGTTGGACGTTTCGCTTTGTGATTCGCTGAGGACGCTGACGGCGTAATGCGGCGCCTCGGCCCAGATATCGAAGGCCCTCGCGTTGCGAGCGATGCTGAACAGGATCAGCGGCGGATCCAGCGATACCGAATTGAACGAGCTCACGGTGGCGCCGATCCGCTCTCCATGCGCCGAGACCGTAGAAATGATCGCCACTCCGGTCGGAAACAGGCCGAGGGCATTGCGGAATTCGCGAGGATCAATCGTCATTTCCGGGTCTCCATGAGGACGGCAGCGGCCGGAGAGTCCGCCTGACGTCAGATGCCTGTTTTTGCGGCGGCTCTAACAGCCGGTCTTTGATTGTACAAAATACCCAAGAGGTCGGTTGACAGCAACCAATTTATGTACAGTATGTAGCTATATTCTTCGGTAGATTAATTCCAGCTTCCGCGTCCAGGCAGCATCAAGGAGATCATCATGAACGTACAGGCGACAAAGTTCGAAGCCACCTCGGCCCGTGGTGCATTCCGCAGCGGCGCTGACTTCCTAGCGAGCCTGGCGTCGACGCCGCGGTCCGTGTTCGTCGAAGGCGAGCGCGTGAGCGATCCCAGCAGTCACCCCGCGTTCCGGGAAGCTGCCAAGCAAATCGCCGGCCTCTACGATTTCGCGTTCGCGCCGGAAAATCTCGAGACCATGACTTATATCGAGCCCGAAACGGGCTGGCGCGCACTGCGCTGCTACCAGATTCCGAAGACCCATGCCGATCTCACCGCGAAACGCGTCGCCGCGGAGAAGTGGGCCGAGCAGACCTTTGGACTGATGGGGCGCACACCTGATCACGTCGCCAACTTTTTCACGGGCTATGCGGCGAAGCCTTCAGTGTTCGCCAAATCGGGTCCGCAATATGCCGAGCGCGTCGTAAACTTCTACAAGCATCTGCGCGATAACCACCTGTACGTGGCTTATGCCATTGTGCCGCCGCAGATCGATCGCAGCAAGTCGGCTTCTAAGCAATCCGAGCCTGATCTCTACGCCGGCGTGGTGCGCGAAGTCGAAGGCGGCATCATCGTCAAGGGCGGCCAGCAGCTGGCCACCGGTGGCGTGTTTGCTGACTATCTGCATCTGAGCAGCATTCATCCGCTGCAGCCGGGCGACGAAGCTTACGCCATTAGCGTCGCGGTGCCGATGAGCGCACCGGGGGTCAAGTTGTACTCAAGGCGCGCTTTTGCCCAGCACGCCACGAATTCATTCGACTATCCGCTATCCAGCCGTTTTGATGAAACGGACAGCTTTGTGGTTCTCGATGACGTCTTCGTTCCTTGGGAGCACGTCTTCATCTATCGCGACATCGAACTGTGCCGCAACCAGTGGTGGAAGACGCCGTCTCACACCTACGGCAATCATCAGGCTCAGGCGCGTTTCGCCACGAAGCTTCGGTTTCTACTTGGCATGGCGAAGAAGATGAACGAAGCCACCGGCAACGATGCGGCGCCGCCGGTGATGGTTCAGATGGGTGAACTCGCTGCACTCGCCTCGATTGTCGAAGGCATGCACCTGGCTCAAGAGGCCCTCGCCACGTTCGACGAGGAAGGCGTTTTATGGCCGTCCAAGAGCATGCTTTACGCCGTAATGGCTCTGCAAGGCGAGATCAATCCGCGAATGATCGATATCGTTCGCGAACTGACGGGAGCCGCAATGATTTCCCTGCCGTCGTCAGTTAAGGATTTCGAAAATCCTGAAGCTGCCGAGGATATTGCCCGGTTCTACAAGTCGTCGAACATGAGCGCTCGCGAACGCGTGGCGCTGATGCGGCTGGCATGGGATTTCATCGGCACCGAGTTCGGCAACCGTCACCAGCAGTATGAAAAATTCTACGGAGGGGCGTCGTTCATCGTGAAGATGAACATGTTCCGCGCTTATGACTTCAAGCGAGCTAGCGCGCTGGTCGATCGTGCGCTCAGCCTGCCGCCGGTGCAAGGCGACTAGGCGAGCTACAAATAAAGAGGCGTCGGTGATCCGGCGCCCCTTTTGGCCATGGGGGATGCGGCCAGCCCCTCAGGCTGCGCTTTCTTTCGTGCTGAATGATTCGTAGGCCTCATTGGCCGACAAGTGCGCGTTCTCCACGTGCTTCACGGCGGCGCTGCGGGCAGCGGCGCCGTCTTTCGCGGCGACCGCCTCGTAGATTGCCTTCATCTCCTGCAGGCTGACCCTGGCGCGACCCGGCCGCGACATCGAATGGGCTCGCAAGAAATTAATGCGCGCCAGCAGGCCGCTCAGTGTTTCCTCGATGATGCGGTTGCCGGAGATCCGAAGGATGTGGCTGTAGAATTCCGACGTCGCGGATACCTCGGTCTTCATGTCGTTGGCGCGCACCGCCTTGCCGAATTCCGCGAGGGCTGCGCGCATTAGCTTGAGGTCGTCCGGTGTGGCGCAACTGGCCGCGATAAAGGCCGCTTCGCCTTCCAGCAGGGCTCGCACCTTGTAGATATCCGCCGCATGATCGCGGGTCAGCACCGGGATCTGCGGACCGCGATTGGGGATGATGGAGACCAGGCGCTCGGCTTCCAGACTGCGCAGCGCCTCGCGGATCGACGGGCGGCTGACGCCGAGCATCTCGCAAAGGTTGGCCTCGATCAGTCGGTCGCCCGGCTTGAACATGCCTTCGACAATGGCGGCGCGCAGCTTTTCGACGATTTGCTGCTGCACCGTCCTGGGTGAAATCCGGAGATCAAGTGTTGCCATGGTCTTTTGGTTTTCCGGTTTGGCGCGGTCCGAGGCGATCGAATACCGAGTAGCTCGCCTTGAACCATTCGTTCTTCGCCAGACGGTTGCGCCACGGCGTATTTCTGGCGGCATCCCGTTCCGGCGATTGCAGGGCCTTCGCATCGTTCAGGTAGTGCAGCGCCATGTGGGTATAGGGGCCGGGGACGCCATCTGCAATCCGCATCCGGCGCACCATCAACCAGTCCTTGCACTGCATCAGCAGCGGAATGTGGTCGCTGTCGTACCAGCCGTTGAAGTCGTCATGGTGCTCACTGGGGATGTTGAACAGCACCGCATAGAGCACCGGCGCATCCATCAGCGTGTCCGTTTCAGCCGAGACGGCAGGGGTGACCGAGGTTTCGCCACCGAGATAGCGCGTGAAGCCGGTCACATTCTTCAGCATCCATGCGGTTTCCTCCGACGGATTGTTCTTGATCACCTTGTAGGCGTCGCTGGACAGCACGTTGATGTCGTCCATTTCGTATACCGCCAGAAAACCGCCATCGCCCTGGCGGCTGTAGCGCTGGGCGCTCATAAATCCTTCGCAGTCGACGCGGATCGGGATGTGGTGGGTATCGTACCAGTTGTGAAACCGGTCGACGAACGCCTCGCCCGGGATCATCTCGGAGAACAGAACCGCCTGGCCTTTGATGCTCATGATGCAAAATACCCGATTGACAGATTGTCAGACAAACTGATAACGAAGTTACAGCGCCTGTCAAGCATGTGAGACCCATCGCCATGAATCTGAATATTCGCCGCACCTGGTCGATGGTCGAAGACAAGAATGAACATGCCGGCCGCAAGGTGGCCGTGCCGATCCGCAAGGTCGCGGTGATCGCGGTGCTCGAGAATCCCTACGCAGGCAAGGCGGTCGAAGACCTCACCCCGCTGATCGAGGCCAGCGTCGGGCTCGGCGAGATGATGGCAAACATGGCGCTGCAGGCGCTGGGCACCTACCAGGTGCAGAGCTATGGCAAGGGCGCGCTGGTCGGCCTGCATGGCGAGATCGAGCATGCCGCTGCACTGGTGACGACCGCCTATGCCAATCCGATCCGCGACGCCATTGGCGGCGCCAAGGCGTGGATTTCCTCGATGGTCAAGATGTCGGTGCCCGGTGGTGCCATCGACATTCCGATGAATCACAAGGACGACGTCTATGTGCGCTCGCATTACGATGGCATGACGCTCACGATGCTCGACACGCCGATGGCCGATGAGTTGGCGATCATCTTCTGCCTGGCCAGCGGCGGGCGCATCGGCGCCCGGGTCGGCGGCCTCTCGCACGATGAAGTAGCCAAGCGCGACGCAAAGGCCTGAGCCATGAAGACCGCCATCGTCAATCTCGGCTCCATCGTCAGCGGCGATCTGAATGCGCCGATGGTGTCGGGCGACTCCATCGTCATGGCCGACGGTCTGATCGTGTCTGTCGGCACGGCCTCCGCCGCGGCAGTGGATGCCTGCGACGTGGTGATCGACGCCGGCGGCGCCATCGCCATGCCCGGCCTGATCGATTCCCACGTCCACATCACTTTCGGCGACTACACGCCACGGCAGAAGACGGTCGGCTTTCTTGAAAGCTACGTCCATGGCGGCGTCACCACCTCGATCAGCGCTTCGGAAGTCCATGTGCCCGGCCGGCCGAAAGATGTGGTCGGCGTCAAGGCGCTGGCCGTTGCCGCGCAGCGCTGCTTTGCCGACTATCGTCCCGGCGGCATGCGCGTGCATGCGGGATCTCTGATCCTCGAGCCGGGCCTTGTGGAGCAGGATTTCGACGATCTGGTGCGCGATGGCGTGTGGATGGTGAAGGCCGGCTTCGGCGCGTTCGCCTCGCCGTTCGAGTATGCGCCGCTGATCAAGATGGCGCGCTCACGCGGCATGATTGCCATGGTGCATACCGGCGGCGCGTCGATCCCCGGCTCGTCGGGGATCTGGGCCGACCACGTGCTGGCAATGAACCCGGACGTCTCGTATCACGTCAACGGTGGCCCGGTGGCGATTCCGGATCGAGATTTCCCACGGCTGGTGAATGATTCCAGCATCGCGCTGCAGGTCTGTACCGCCGGAAATCTGCGCACCACGCTGCTTGTGGCCGATCTCCTGGACAAGGCCGGCCAGAACGAACGACTTTTGATAGCAACGGACACGCCGACCGGCAGCGGCATCATGCCGCTCGGCATGCTATACACCATCAGCTACCTCGCATCGCTTGGCGGCATGGCGCCCGAACGTGCCATCGCTGCCGCCACCGGCAGCAATGCGCGCGTCTATCGCTTGAACAGCGGTATCATCGCCGCCGGTCGCGATGCCGACGTCGTTATTATCGACGCGTGTCTTGGTGGATCGCAGCCGGATGCGATGTCGGCCTTACGCAACGGCGACGTGCCTGCGGTCGGCGCTGTGGTCACCGCCGGTATCCCCCGATTTGTCGGACGCAGCCGCAACACGCCGGAGACGACCCGCCGCGTGCGCGTGGCACGCAGCAATGTCGTGCAGGATTTTTCCGGCGCAGCGCCTTAGGCGAGTTGGCCTTGTTATTGCTTTGGTATTTGAAGAATTGATAGTCGCGAAGTGGTCCAGCGTCGCCGAGATGATCCTCGACCTCTTTATGTCACCCGTATGTCGAAGTTTTATTTGTGAGCCTCCGGGAGTCTAGCTCCTAGACAGAAGGAAGACTGATTATGTCAACCGCCGAAACTCCCATTCACTCCGTACTAGCTGTCGATAGCGATCCCATCTCAGCGACGCGGCCCAGCCCGATGCGCTGGGGCGTTGCCTTCGTGCTCTTCCTCGCGGTGATATCGGCATTCTTTGATCGCATCAGCGTAGCGGTCCTGTTTACCAACGTGACTTTTCAGAACGATATGGGAATCGGCTTCGATCCGACCCGGCTTGGGCTGCTGATGACATCGTTCGTCTTTGCTTACGGCGTGTCAGGTCTGTTACTCAGTTTTATCGGCGACGTTTACGGGCCGCGTCGCAGTCTTGCCGTCGGCGCCGCCCTTTGGGGCGGGGCGATGTTGTTGATGGGATCGGCAGGCAGCTACACAACGATGCTATTCTATCGCGTACTGCTAGGTATCGCTGAAGGTCCGCAGTTCGCATTGACCAATTCGCTGGTGAAACGCTGGTTCCCGCCGCGAGAGCAGGCGCGCGCCAATTCGATCTGGATGATTGGAAGCCCGCTCGGCTCGGCGGTCGGATTTCCTCTAACCATCTACCTCGTTTCGAGCTACGGGTGGCGTTCGTCTTTTTATGTTCTGGCCGCCTTGAACCTTCTCGTGATCCTGCCGCTGGTTCTGCTGGTTGTCCGGGATCGCCCGCCTAACGCGGCAGTTGCAGCCGCGGCGCCAGCGGTCACGGCGGCAAGTTACGGCCAGCAGGTCCGGCTGTTCTTCGGAGACTGGCGCTTCTGGATGCTAGTCATCTTCAATTCGGCTGCTCTGATTTATCTGTGGGGCTTGAACAGCTGGCTGCCCAGTTATCTTGTCAAAGTTCGCGGCTTCGACATGAAGCAGGCTGGGATTTACACATCGCTACCCTTCATCTTCATGTTCCTGGGAGAAGTGCTGTCGGCGATCTTGTCGGATCGTCTCGGTCGCCGGGCCGGCGTGTGTTTCGTTGCGCTCCTGCTTGCCGGAATCAGCATGTATCTCGTGTCGGTCATCCCTGACAATCAGACCGCAGCTCTGATGATTGCCGTAAGTGCATTTTGCTGGGGCAGCGCCCTGCCGCCTTTGTTTGCATTGGGGTTGCAGATTCTTCCGGCGGGAGCCGTGGCCGCAGGCGTCGGCGTCTACAATGGCATAGGCAACCTGATCGGCGCATTCGCACCCCTGGCGATGGGATTGATCATCTCATCGACGGGAAATTATTCGACGGGGCTCTTGGTCATTATTGGTGCAGCTACTATTGGCTCCGCTGCAATGATCCCGTTGATGCGAAAGTATTAGAACCGAGATGGGAATCACATTTCCGACGTCAAGCCGGCGTGACCTGATCAATACGATATGAACGTCGAAGGTCGCTCATGCGGCCAACGACGTCATCTTTCAGGTCCGCCAAATCTGGAGGGTGCAAAAATCGTTGCCAACGGATGCCGCTAGATTACTCAGTTCGACCACGCGCAGACGAATAGTATGAGTCCATATTATCAGCCTGTATATGAGTTGGCATGGATTTTGCGAAGCCGAGGACACGTCAACCGTCGAAAGGTCCATAATGTTTCGATTGAAGTTTGTTGCGCGCGCCATGTTTGCTCTTGGCGTCTCAGTGCTGCCCGCTCAGGCCCAGGACGATGCGGGCTATCCCGCTCGATCCATCAAGATCATTGTCGCGTTCCCGCCGGGCGGGGGGCCGGATCCGATAGCAAGAATCGTTGCCTCCAGCCTTGAGCGCCGCTTGGGCAAGCCTGTGGTGGTTGAAAATATGCCAGGCGGGAGCGGAGCGATTGCGGCACGAGCTGCTGCGCGAGCGGCTGCGGATGGCTACACACTGTTGCTCGCCGATATGTCTTTCATCGTTGCGCCCCACACCATGGCAAATTTCGGGGTCAAGCCGCTCAAGGACTTCGAGCCAATTGGCTGGGCAGCAACGTCGCCTTTCACCATGATTGTGTCGGCGGCTGTGCCGGCATCGAACCTGGCTGAGTACATCAATATCGCGAAAGCGAAGCCCGGCGAGATGATGATCGGTCATGCTGGCATCGGCTCAACACCTCATCTTGCAGCTGTCTCATTCGTTCGATCCGCTGCCATCGAACCGCGTTACATTCCTTATCGCGGTGCCAGCGACGCTATGTCCAATGCGATGTCCGGCCTCATTTCCAGTCTGTTCTCCTCGGCGTCGCTCGGGATCAGCGCATCCGGCAATGATAAGTTGAAGGTGCTTGGTTTGACAGGCAATCATCGCCTGAAGATGATGCCTAACGTCCCCACCTTTGCCGAGAGCGGCATCAAGATGCGCGGTTTTGAAGACGGCGCTTGGTTTGGAATTCTGGCCCCGGCCGGCACACCACAACCGATTATCGCGAAACTTAACGGAGCGTTGAACGACATGAAGTCGGATACCGACATGAAGGTGCGCTTCGATGCTATTGGCGCCGAATTCAAGGGTGGCTCGTCCAAGGCGTATCATGACTTCATGGTAGAGCAGGATGTGCTTTGGGCAACGACACTCGATGAACTGGGCGTCAAGCCAGAGTAATGGATGGGCAAATCTAACGCGATTGCCGAACGAAGGTCCTCTCCTCAAGCAAGATCGCTGAGCAACGCCGCGACTGTAAAAGCCGGAGCAATACTGCCTCACTGAAGCGGTCGATTGGTTTGGCTGCGCCGGAGTAAAACTGCGGCAGTTAGAGTCCTTTGTCTGGAACGGCAGGGGGCGGGGGATGAAGACAGTGGAGCTTTACGCGCGGGTCC
>NZ_JANXTC010000255.1:0-8055 GCF_025356345.1 Tardiphaga sp. | reverse complement strand
GTTCGTTCGGCGTCGCCGCGGCGACGCCGGTGCAACTGCTGGCACTCGGCCGCGACGCGATCTACACCACGCCGCAAACCACCGACAACCAGATGGCGCTGGTCGGGCTCAACGGCAAATATGCCATCACCGACACCTGGTCGCTGCAGGGCAATCTGTACGGCCGGTTCTTCAAGCAGGACCATGTCGACGGCAATGACGGCAATGTCGAGCGCTGCGGCAATTCGTCGTCGTTCGCCAACCGGCTGTGCCTGGAGGATGACGGCTTCCCGCGCCCGATGCCGTTCACCGGTGCTGCCGCGCTCGCGTTCCGCAACCAGTTCGCGATCCTCGACGCGAACAACCAGCCGATCCCCTGCCCGCCCGGCGCCGGCAACACCTGCGCGCCGGTGCCCTATGGCACCATCGACCGCACCCGCACGGATTCCAGCACCTTTGGCGGCTCGCTGCAGGCGACCAATGACGACCGGATCTTCGGCCACGGCAATCACTTCGTGGTCGGCGGCAGCATCGACCGCGGCGCCAGCAATTTCGCCGCGACCTCGACGCTGGGCTACATCTATCCGGACCTCTCGGTCGGCATCAATCCGGCGATTCCCGGCAACGGCTCGATCATTCATACGCTCGGCAATGTCGGCTATACGCCGGTCACCATCGATACCCGCAACACCTATTATGGGCTCTATGTCACCGACACTTTCGACATCACCGAGAATCTCGCGGCCACCGCTGGCGGTCGCTACAATGTCGCGAAGATCAATGTCCGCGACGTGCTCGGCAGCAGCCCAGACCTCAACAGCGATTCCAGCTTCTCGCGCTTCAACCCGGTGGTCGGCCTGACCTATAAATTGGCGCCATGGATCACCGCCTATGGCGGCTATTCGGAATCCAACCGCGCGCCGACGCCGCTGGAACTCGGCTGCTCCAATCCGGCCAAGCCGTGCCTGCTGGAAAGCTTTCTGGTGTCCGACCCGCCACTCCGCCAGGTGGTCGGCCACACTTATGAGGCCGGGCTGCGCGGCACCTCGCCATTCGCCGGCGGCAATTTCGAATGGAAAGCCGGCTGGTTCCGCATCGACAGCACCGACGACATCGTCAACCTCGCCAGCTTCATCCAGGGCCGCGGCTATTACCAGAACGTGCAGGAGACACGGCGCCAGGGCATCGAACTGGCCGCCGAGTACAGGTCGGAGCGCTGGCTGGCCTATGCCGGCTACTCCTATATCGACGCCACCTACCGCTTCGACGGCACCCTCGCCTCGCCGAACAATCCGCTCGCCGACGCCGACGGCAATGTCAGCGTTGTGTCCGGCAATCGCATCCCCGGCATCCCGCAACACCAGTTCAAGGCCGGTGCCGACTATCTGATCACGCCGCAATGGAAGCTCGGCGCCGATGTCGTGGCGGTAGGCAAGCGGCTCTATGTCGGCGACGACGGCAACCAGAACACGCAATTGCCGGGCTACGCCGTGGTCAATCTGCACACCTCGTTCGAAGTGACCAGCAACGTCACGCTGTTCGGCGTGGTCAACAACCTGTTCAACAAGCAATATGCGCTGTTCGGCAGCTATTTCGAACCGGCCGGCACCGCGAAGGCCGGACCGCCGATCGCGCTGACCGACCAGCGCACCGAAGTCCCCGGCGCGCCATTCGCGGTGTATGGCGGAATCCGGGTGCGGCTTTAGAGCGAGATGACCTTATGTGAATTCGAATTACTGGCCCCGTCATTGCGAGGAGCCCTTGCGACGAAGCAATCCAGCCCTCGCCGAGCTCGTGGCCCTGGATTGCCGCGTCGCTTCGCTCCTCGCAATGACGGGGGATGGGAAACCGATTCATTTTTAGTGCATCACGCTCTGGAGCGGGATTGGGCTCATTGAAATCATGTCCCGGGCGCAGAGCACTGCGCCTCGCGAAGATCCTGCAGAGATCACCCCCATTCAATCCTCATGGATCAAACTGGGGGGCGGCGACAGCAATGTTTGGAATACTGGCTTGCACCGTGACGCCCTGCCCCGTCGATGCCACGCGCATCTCGCCGCCCAGCGCCAGCACCCGCTCGCGCATCCCGGTCAAGCCGAGACCGGGGCGATGATCCCCGGCGAGGCCGGCGCCATTATCCTCGACGCGAACGGTCACCGCCGCGGCTCCGGACGCCTGCGCCACGGCCACCATCACCCGCGTCGCCCCGGCATGGCGGAACACATTGGTCAGGGCTTCCTGCACCACGCGATAGACCGTCAGTTCGACGGTTTCGCTGATCTCGCCGGGCGCTGGCGCGATCGACATCTCGATCGCCACATCGGGATGCGCCTCGCCCCACAGCCGCGTCAGCGCCCGCAGCGCCTCGCGCAGGCCGAGTTCGCTGAGACCCGCCGGCCGCAGCCGCTCCAGGACGCGGCGATTGAGCTGCTGCAATTCGCCGACCTGCGCCTGCATCGCGTCGCCATGGCGACGCAGCGCGGCGATGTCCGGCGCGGCGCGGCCGACCGCCCGTTGCAGCGCGCTGGCATGCGCGCGCAGCGCAAACAGAAACGGCCCGAACTCGTCGTGCAATTCCCGCGCGATTTCCTTGCGCTCGGCGTCCTGCAGCGACACCACGCGCTCGGCCAGCCGGCGCTTGTCCTCGATTGTCGTCGCCAGCACCGCGGCGAGATGATTGAGTTGTTCGCAGATCGCGGCCAGCTCCGGTGCGCCGGAAACCGCGACGCGGGTCTGATAGTGGCCCTGCTCGATGCGGCCCATGGCGTCGCCGAGATGTCGCAGTGGCGCCAGCGCCCGGTTCACCACGGTCATGATGAGCAGGAACAGCGTCAGGGCAATCGCCGAACCGATCGCGATCTGGGTGACGATGCCGTCCCAGATCTCGGCCATTTCGTCGACCGGATAGGACGCGATGGTCAGCGCGCCCAGCGATCGTCCGTTGACCGTGACGGGCACCCGCAACTCGGTCAGTTCGGGGTGGACCAGCCGCCCAAACCATCCCGGCGGCGCGTTCGCGCCATCGATACCGAGGCGAGCGACCTTCGACCCGGACAGGCCTTCGCCTTCGCGGGCGATGCTGACATGCCGCAGCCGGTTGAGATCCTCGACGAGGCGAGCTAGCCGCGCCTCGGGATCCGGCGCTTCATTCAATCCGGCAACCAGCGTCTCGACGAATTCGCGCGCCAGCCGGATCACGCTCTGGTCCTCGGCCTGGATGCGGGGCCCGGCCTCCAGCACGAGACGGGCGACATTGATGACGAGGCCGAGCATCAGCACCAGCGCCAGCAGCGTATTCAGCCGCGCCCGCAGCGAAAGTTTCTGCCACATCGCTCCCTCATGCATGCCGCTGTGCACAACGCACCGTCGTTGACAGGCGTGGTTGCCAGCGCTTTATTTAAACGTAGCAGTAGAACTTCGTGATGGCACACTCCAGGTGGAATTGCGCCGGGATCGATGGAAATGCGCATCCTGATCGTCGACGACCACCCAATCGTGGCCTCCGGCTGCCGCGCTTTGCTGGCGGATAACCCCCGCATCAGCATTGTGGAAGCCGCGGACGCCGAAAAGGGCGAAGCCGCCTTCATCGCCGAGGCGCCGGATGTCTGCGTGCTAGATATCAACCTGCCCGGCGTCTCCGGCTTCGAGCTGGCGCGGCGGATTCTGGCGCGCGATGCCGACGCCCGGATCATCATGTTCAGCATGAATGACGATCCGGTGTTTGCCGCGCGCGCCATCGAGGCTGGCGCCAAAGGCTATGTCTCGAAGTCCGGCGATCCCGGCGACCTGGTCGAGGCGATCCGCGAGGTCGGCCGCGGCGGCGTGTTCCTGACGCCGGCCACCGCGCAGGGCATTGCCTTTGCCCGGCCCGACGACCGACTCGGCAAATTGTCGGCGCGCGAGATCGAGATCCTGCGCCTGCTCGCAACTGGCAAAAGCCTCGCCGAGATCGCCTGGATGGTGCAGGCCTCTTACAAGACCATCGCCAACACTTCGTCGATGATGCGCCACAAGCTCGGCCTGCGCAGCGCCGCCGAACTGGTGCGGCTGGCGATCGAGAGCCGACTGGCGTGAATTTCAACCTCGCCCCGCCCGGCGAAGCGAACCCTCGCTAGGCGGGAAGCGGAACCACAGCGACCGCCTTGCGCTGCCACAGTCCGCAGCGACGCGCGATCAACGCGGCCACGATCAGCGTGGCGCCAAAGCCGGTCGGCGCGCCGACCAGCGGGAAGAACATCAACAGCGCCGCGGCGAGGCCCAGCGCCGGCAGTTCATGGCGCCAGAATCCTTCGGCGAGACCGACCCGGACCAGAAAGCCAACCGCGATCGCCAGCACCATCACGTCGTAGAGAAACAGATAGGGCGTCACCAACAGCGTGCCGGTGGCCAAGGCGGCGGCCTTCCATTCGTACCGTACGCGGCTGCGCCATAGCCCGATCAGGGTCAGCGCCACGGCCGATGTCATCCCCCATTGAAAGCCCCAGCCGAGCGGCTCGCTGCCGCCGAAATAGCGCACCAGCGCGAACAGGCTCTGCATCTTGCCCCATGGCGCCCGGCCCTCGGTGAGGAAGGCCTGCGAAAACATCGGCATCCAGTGAAAGAACGCCTGCCAGCTCTCGGTGCCGAACGCCAGCCACGACACGCCGGCGAGCGCCACCGCGGTGATCCCCGCCGACACGAACACCCGCCACTGCATGGCTGCGATCAGCACCAGCGGAAACAGCAGGCCATATTGCGGCTTGTAGCTGAGCAGGCCGAGGCAGATGCCGGCCAGCACCGGCCGGCTCGGCAGCAATATCAGGGTGCCGCCGATCAGCGACGCGGTGAGAAAGCCGTTTTGCCCGACCAGGATATTGGTCAGCACCACCGGAAACGACGCCGCCAGCAGCAGGCCGAACGGCCGCCCGACCACCGCGCGCATCATCAGGAGATAGGGCAGGAAGCTGACCGCGGCCCAGCCCGCGAAGGCCACGGCATAAGGCAGCTTCGCCAGCAGCGCGGCGACGAACAGGAATGGCGGCGGGTAGTGCCAGGCAAAATTGCCCGGATAGCTCTGGCCGAGCACGCTTTCCTGGATCTTCTTCTGGATATCCCAGTCCCAAGCCCAGGCCGGATGGCCGTCGAGCACCAGCCGGCCGGCCGACCACACATTGACGAAATCGGTCGGGAAGCCGAGGCCGTCGCTGTCATAGATCCAGCCGCGGCCGAAAAATGCCGGGAAGAACGCGGCATGGATCACCGCCAGCGTGAAGCAGATATTGAACAGCGCCTTGGGCACCGCGGTGTCGTCCGGAACCGGCGCCAGAATTTGTGCGGCCATCGGCCAAGTCCCCCGCGCCCGATGCGCCCGCGCAGCATGCCACCACCGGCATTGAGGAAGATTTAAGGGCCGCGTCGCGCAAGCTGGCGCAAGCCGAGCTAATCCGGCCTCACGGCATTCGTACCATGGCGATCGCCGCGCCGCGGGGTTCTCGCCACGGCATCGGTCTGCTCGATCTCTGCGCGGAGAGATTCAACCGTGCTGCCGGAAGACGCCGCGGCACTGTCACGACACGTCACGTCACGTCACGCGGTCAGTCCGGGCGACGACCACATCGCCGGGCCGCGGCAGCGGTCCAACGTGCTGGCGCGGCAGTTTCCAACCTGGTGCTTCGGCATGCGCGATGGAAGGCCAACGCACCGCCTTCATCGGCCTCATGCCAGCGGCTGGGGCGGCCTGGGAGGTCCCGGCGGTGCCGTTCGCGTATGATGTTGTTTTTAGATTCGCTTCGCCGTCACCGCATTCGACATCAACAGCTGAACACCGGCGCGATGAAACGGAATGATGAAAAACAGGTAGATTTTCCCGAAGAGATTGTGGACCGAGCAAACGGTCGAGACGACAACACCCGTCGTCTCGCCATCGACCACTTTCAGCACCGACAGCCTGAAGTCGAGATGCTTATTATTTCGACCGGCAACAATTTCATGATCACCTATGAAGCAAACCGGCCAGGGACCAATCTTGTCGCCAGCAACGTAACTGCTTCGAGCCCTGGGCTTTAAGATTTCGGCGATCATTGGCGCTTCCAGACCAAAAATTCGCGCCGCGACGTTGCGGGCAATCAAAATCCGCTTCATCCAGAGCGGATGATGTCCGAACAGAGCAAAAAAGATATCGATGATACCCATCGAAGACTGCGTCAGTGGCGCCCGGTATGAATCATGAAAATATGACCGTTCGATCAGAGCCCTGTTGAGCGTGCTGCTTGAAGGTACATCGCATTCCCTGACCGTCATTCAAACTCCCCGCATTGCCAATGGCAAAATCACTGAGTTCGCAGATCTTTCGAGCATCGTCGCATCTGGTCCTGCCGTTCGCAAGGCATGACCCCAGCAGAACGGGCGCCGAAGCGCCCGTTTGCCGTCCATCTTGATTGGATCCGCCTACGCCTGCGGCCGCGGCTGCAGGCCGGCGTCCGGACGCGGACGCGGCTTGCCGGCGGGCGGCACCGCGGAGGTGCGCGGGCCGGTCGGCTCGAGCACGGATTCGCGGTTCGGCTTCTTGCCATCGAGCAGATCGGTGATCTCGTCGCCGCTCAGCGTCTCGAATTCCAGCAGGCCTTTTGCCAGGGCTTCCAGGTCGGCGCGCTTGTCGGTGAGGATCTTGGTGGCCTCGTTGTAGCCCTCCTCGACCAGACGACGGATCTCGCTGTCGATCTTCTGCACGGTGGCTTCAGACGCGTTCTGCGTGCGCGACACCGACATGCCCAGGAACACTTCGTCCTGGTTCTCACCGTAGGACACGGTGCCGAGTTCCTCGGACAGGCCCCAGCGCGTCACCATCATGCGGGCGAGGCGCGTGGCCTGCTCGATGTCGGAAGAAGCACCCGACGTCACCTTCTGGCGGCCGAAGATCAGCTCTTCGGCGACGCGTCCGCCCATCATGATGGCGAGGCGCGAGGTCATCTGCTCCAGCGACATCGACAGCTTGTCGCGCTCCGGCAGCTGCATCACCATGCCCAGCGCACGGCCGCGCGGGATGATGGTCGCCTTGTGGATCGGGTCGGTGGCGACGACGTTGAGGCCGACGATGGCATGACCGCCCTCGTGATAGGCCGTCAGCATCTTCTCTTCCTCGGTCATCACCAGCGACTTGCGCTCGGCGCCCATCATGACCTTGTCCTTGGCCTCTTCGAACTCGCTCTGGGTCACCATGCGCTTGTTGCGGCGCGCGGCGGTCAGAGCGGCTTCGTTGACCAGGTTCATCAGGTCAGCGCCGGAGAAGCCCGGGGTGCCGCGGGCGATGGTCTTGAGGTTGATATCCGGCGCCAGCGGCACCTTGCGGACATGGACCTTCAGGATCTGCTCGCGACCGACGACGTCCGGGTTCGGCACCACGACCTGGCGGTCGAAGCGGCCCGGGCGCAGCAGCGCGGGATCCAGCACGTCCGGACGGTTGGTGGCGGCGATCAGGATCACGCCTTCATTGGCTTCGAAGCCGTCCATCTCCACCAGCAACTGGTTGAGGGTCTGTTCGCGCTCGTCATTGCCGCCGCCGAGACCGGCGCCACGATGGCGACCGACCGCGTCGATTTCGTCGATGAAGATGATGCAGGGCGCGTTCTTCTTGGCCTGCTCGAACATGTCACGGACACGAGAGGCGCCGACGCCGACGAACATTTCGACGAAGTCCGAACCCGAGATAGTGAAGAACGGCACATTGGCTTCGCCGGCGACCGCGCGGGCGATCAAGGTCTTGCCGGTACCGGGAGGGCCGACCAGCAGTACGCCGCGCGGAATGCGTCCGCCGAGCCGCTGATACTTGCCGGGGTCGCGCAGGAATTCGACGATCTCCTGCAGGTCTTGCTTGGCTTCGTCGACACCGGCGACGTCCTCAAACGTGACGCGGCCATGGCCTCCGTCAGCATCTTGGCGCGTGACTTGCCAAAGCCCATCGCCTTGCCGGCGCCGCCCTGCATCTGGCGGGACAGGAATATCCACACGCCGATCAGCGCGATGAACGGCAGCCAGGACAGCAACAGCGAGACGAACCACGGCACATTGTCGCCGGGCGGCTTGGCGGTGATCGTGACC
>NZ_JANXTC010000214.1:0-21286 GCF_025356345.1 Tardiphaga sp. | reverse complement strand
CTTCGTTGGTCAAAAGGAAGTTCTTGGCGACCTGCTGGGTGATGGTGGAGGCGCCCTGCGGGCGGCGGTTGGAGCCGTAATTCTGCGCGTACAGCACGGCCGCGCGCGCCATGCCGGAATAGTCGATGCCGCCATGTTCGTAGAAGTTCTTGTCTTCGGCCGCGAGGAACGAATTGATCACCAGCTTCGGCACCGCCTGGATCGGCAGGTACAGCCGGCGCTCCTTGGAATATTCGCCGAGCAGCGCGCCATCGGCCGCGTGCACCCGGGTCATCACCGGCGGCTCATAATCCTGAAGCTGCGAATAGTCCGGCAAGTCCTTGGAATAATGCCAGATCATGCCGGCGGCGGCGGCCACGCCAACAAGGAACACGACGGTCCCGGCGGCGAACAAAAATCCTAAAAACCGCACCAGCAAACGCATTATCGAAGATCCGTTTCAATCGCTGCGCCGCAATCTATCACAGCGGCTCTCATCGTCGCCAAGCCAACTAACCAGGTCAGCTAGCCAACACATCGAGGGCTGCGGGACGGGTTCTGACCGAATCTGGCGGTCGCGCGAAAATTTTTATAAAGCTGACGCTGTGTCGAAACTAGGGCTTTCAACATTAAAACCCCTGTCTTTTCAGTTCCGTGATCAGTTCTTCGGCCCGGCCGAGACGATCTTTTTGGAGAAAAACCCGTCGATCGCCTGAGCCACCGCGCCAACCGTCTTCGACCGCCAGCTTTCGGACTGCAGCTGCAACAGGTCTTCCTTGTTCGAGACATAGCCCAACTCGATCAGGACCGACGGCACGTCGGGGGCCTTCAGCACCCGGAAACCCGCCGATTTCAACGGGTGCTTGTGCATCCGCGCGGTCGTCTTCATTTCGCCGACCACCAGTCGGGCAAACCGGTTCGAGAAAGCGCGGGTTTCGCGCTGCGCCAGGTCGATCAGGATGTCGGCCACATCGGTCGGTTCCTCGGTCAGATTGACGCCGCCAATGGCATCCGCCTTGTTTTCCGAGTCAGCCAGCCGTTCGGCCTCGGAATCCGAGGCCTTGTCGGACA
Source organism: Tardiphaga sp. (assembly GCF_025356345.1). Classification (GTDB taxonomy): domain Bacteria; phylum Pseudomonadota; class Alphaproteobacteria; order Rhizobiales; family Xanthobacteraceae; genus Tardiphaga. Next base: position 20,236 of record NZ_JANXTC010000214.1, on the reverse strand, counting down.
GCGTGTAGACGGTCGCACCCTGGGCATCGCCCTCGCCCTTGGGCAGCGCGTCGGCATGAATCGAGACGAACAAGGCCGCCGACTGATTGCGCGCGATCTTCACGCGGTCGCCGAGCGGAATGAAAGTGTCGTCGGTCCGGGTCATGACCACGCGGTATTTACCGGCCTTTTCGAGCCGGTCGCGCAGCGCGATGCCGAAGCCGAGCACCAGGCCCTTTTCGGCCTCGCCGCCGGACTGGGTACCGTTGTCGATGCCGCCGTGACCGGGATCGATCACCACCACCGGCCGCGCGTCATTCGCCGGTTTCGGAGCGGCGAGCGCCGCCACGGCCGGCGGTACCGCCACCGGACCAATCGCCGGGCGAAGTTCGGGCCGACTTTCGACCGCCAGCGCCTGGACGAAGGCGGTGCGATCCACCGATTCGAGGTCGATCACCAGCCGCGCCGGCTGGCCATTGGCGGGATCGAGCCCATAGGCGTTCTTGATCTTGGCGGGTCCGGAGAGGTCGAACACGATTCGCGAACCACCGGGCATCACCAGCCCGTAGCGAAACGCCTTGACCAGCCCGCGCGCGGCCGCGCCAGCCCCGGCATTGATCTGAAAGCTGACCTGGGGGATGTCGATGACCACCCGGTAGGGATCGGCCAGTGTGAAGGCGCGCAGCGAAATTCGCTTGTCGAGGTCGAGGATGAAACGGGTCTGATGCTCGTCGCCCGCGATCCGCACGTCAGTCGCGACCGGAAACGGGGCCGCAATCTCGGCCCCCGGAACTTCGCCCGCGGCATGGGCCGAGGCCGGGAAAAATAGATCGACCGCGGCGACGCTCAGAAGCGCAGCCACCAGCCTTCCGATATGGTTTGCCTGGCGCGTCAAAAAAACCCCGTGCCTCCGAAGCAGCCCCACATTAACCCAATAGGATCGCACGGTTAACCGATGCTTAAGGTCAACAGACCGATTACCGCCAAGTGTTGCAGGGGTGTGACGCCTCGCTTGCATGCGCCCGCCAATCCTCGTATGAACAAAGCGCTGACGGTTTAACTCCGGTTGTGTCGCGTTCAGCCTCCCGGTGCAGCGCTGTTCCCCCAAGGATCCCTTGGAGGTTTCAGTGTTTTTCCGATCTCCCCTCTACAATCAGCGCAGCGCGCGGTTGATCAGATGGGCGGTTCTAGCCCGAGCGGCGTCCGGTCCCAGGTCATCTTTCCAGGGGCGGCTTTAGACACTTCATGACCGATTATTCCGCTCCCCCGAGCGGCATAGCGAGGGCCGGCGAACGCTTTCCGCGTCGCGCCGGACGCCAGCAATAAAGGCGGCGCCTTTGCCGCCATGATGTTCAGACGGGCCGACGCTTGATGCGCCAGACTGTGATGCCGACCGAGACCCACGCGGGACCTGCGCCGATGCGAAACCAAGACTTAGACAGTCATGGCTTCGCACGTCGCCCTGCTCTGGGTTCGCGATCGACACGGCGCCCCGGGTTGCGTTTCGGCCTTCCCCTCACCCCCGAATCAGGTGGACCGTTGCGTCACCCGGCCGCGCCTTCTGCGCTTGCCGCCACGCGCGCCTTCCGCCGTCATGAGCCCCCAAATGCCAAACAAAATGTTGATCGACGCGACCCACCCGGAAGAGACCCGGGTGGTCGTGGTCCGCGGCAATCGCGTCGAGGAGTTTGATTTCGAGACCGCGCAGCGCAAGCAGCTCCGCGGTAACATTTACCTCGCCAAGGTAACGCGCGTTGAGCCGTCGCTGCAGGCCGCTTTCATCGAATATGGCGGCAATCGCCACGGTTTCCTCGCTTTCAGCGAAATCCACCCTGATTATTACCAGATCCCAGTCGCCGACCGTCAGGCGCTGATCGAAGCCGACGAGCGCGCCCATCGCGAGGCCGAAGAAGAGACCGACAACCGATCCAGCCGCGGCAGCAAGCGCCCGCGCCACCGCAATTCGCGCCGCCGCGGCAGCAGCGAACGGGTCCAGAGCGATGTGGTCGAAGCCGGAGCGATCGATCCGTCGCAGGCCGAGCAGCCGCGCGATTCGGAATTCGCCGTGCATGATCATGCCCACGACGCCGGGCACCATGTCTCCGATGCCGAGCACCATGATCACGACGGTCACGATCACAGCCATGCCCATGAACATGCCGAAGGCCACGCCGTCGGCGACCATGATCACGACGTTCAGGTCGCAAACGAAACGCCGGTGCCTGCCCCGGTCGAAGCCGTAACGGCCGAGACGCCGGCCGCCGAGGTCGCTTCCGACCAGCCGGTTTCGACCGAACTGGCGCCGGAAGCCGTTGCCGAGGTGCCGCCGGTGGCCGCGGTCGCCAAGGACGATCACGCCCATACCGATCACGCCCATGACCATGCGCATGATGATCATGGTCACGAGGACCATCACGACGCGGCCCATGCCGCCGCGCAGAACCTCGCCCATGCCGACGACGCGCCTCATCATGACGAGCACGCTGCCGTGGCCGTCGAGAGCGATGAGCACGACGACGAGGATGAGGACGAGGAAGAAGCCGAAGAGGATATCGTCGAGTCGGTTGGCGGCGAAGACGTGCTGGAAGAAGTGCCGGATCGCGCCTCGTTCCGTCCGCGCCGCCAGTACAAGATCCAGGAAGTCATCAAGCGCCGCCAGGTGATGCTGGTGCAGGTCGTCAAGGAAGAACGCGGCAACAAGGGAGCCGCGCTCACCACCTATCTGTCGCTGGCCGGCCGCTATGCCGTCCTGATGCCGAACACCGCGCGCGGTGGCGGCATCTCGCGTAAAATCACCTCGGCGCAGGATCGCTCCCGCCTCAAGGAAGTGGTGTCGGATCTCGACGTGCCGGAAGGCATGGGGATCATCCTGCGCACCGCGGGTGCCTCGCGCACCAAGCCGGAGATCAAGCGCGACTTCGAATATCTGATCCGCATGTGGGAAACCGTGCGCGACATGACGCTGAAGTCGCAGGCCCCGACCCTCGTCTATGAGGAAGGCTCGCTGATCAAGCGCTCGCTGCGCGATCTCTACAACAAGGAAATCGACGAGATCCAGGTCGCCGGCGAAGCCGGCTACACGGAAGCCCGTGACTTCATGCACATGCTGATGCCGTCCAACGTCCGGGTGGTGAAGCAGTATCGCGACGGCCAGCCGCTGTTTTCGCGGATGGGTGTCGAGAGCCAGCTCGACGCGATGTTCACGCCGACGGTGCAACTGAAGTCCGGCGGCTACATCGTCATCAACCAGACCGAAGCACTGGTCTCGATCGACGTCAACTCGGGCCGCTCGACTCGCGAGCACCATATCGAGGACACCGCGCTCAAGACCAATCTGGAGGCGGCCGAAGAGGTCGCCCGCCAGCTCCGTCTGCGCGACCTCGCCGGCCTGATCGTCATCGATTTCATCGACATGGACGAGAAGCGCAACAACCGTTCGGTCGAGCGCAAGATGAGCGACTGCCTGCGGCAGGATCGCGCCCGCATCCAGGTCGGACGCATCTCGCATTTCGGCCTGCTCGAAATGTCGCGCCAGCGCATCCGCGCCAGCGTGCTGGAAAGCTCCACCGAGGTCTGCCCGCATTGCGGCGGCAACGGTCATGTCCGTTCGGTCTCCTCGGTCGCGCTGCAGTTGCTGCGTGGCATGGAAGAGATCCTGATGAAGGGCGCCACGCATAATCTGATCGTGCGCACGCGCACCGACGTCGCGCTCTATGTGCTCAACCACAAGCGCGGCCATCTGCGGGATCTGGAGAGCAGCTTCAAGGTTACGCTGGCCGTGATCGCCGATCCGACCGTGACCGGCCAGCAGTCGTTCGTGATCGACCGTGGCGAACAGGTGCATACGCTGGAGGCCGCAAAGGCCGTCCTTGCGGCCCAGGTCGCGGCGTTCCCGCCGGCGCTGGAAGAGGAACCGTTCGAGGAGGAGGAATCCTTCGAGACGGAAGCCGAGATCGAGACCGAAGAGACCGAAGGCCTCACCACCGACGAAGAGACGTCGGGTGACAGCGCCGGCAGCGAGACCGACGCGGATGGCCGCAAGCGCAAGCGCCGTCGGCGCCGGCGTGGACGTTCCGGCGAGGCCCGCGACGGCGGACCGGCTGGCGAGAATGACGGCACCGAGACGCCGGCCATTGCCGGCGAAGGCAATGTGCAGAGCGTCGGTGACGACAGCGAAGGCGATGACGAGGAATCGGATGAGCAGTCCGGCGAGGTCCGCGGCGGCGAGCAGCCGGTCGACGGCGAACGGCGCCCGCGCCGTCGCGGTCGTCGCGGTGGACGTCGCCGGCGTGGCGGACCGGAAGATGGTTTGGTCGGCTCGATCGCCGACGAACTCGGCCCCCGCTCGGAGTCGGAAGCCAGCGAGGCCGTCGCGGATCTCGAAGGCGCGTCGGAGACACATCAAGGCATCTCGCAGCATCCCCATGATGAGGCGACCACTCAGGCCATCGCGACTCACGCCGAGCCCGAGGCACAGCCCGAACCGAGCCGCTACGAAGCGGCTCCGGTGACGGCGCCTGTGGCCGCCGAGCCGGTGGCAGCTCCTGCCCCCGTGCCGGTTGTGGCACCGGTCGGTGAAGCGCCGGCTCCGGAGGATGACAAGGCCGCCGCCCGCCGTCGCTCGACGGTGCGCGAAAAGGTCAACTTCGCCTCCTCCGAACCGACTGCGGCCGCGGCTCCCGTTGCAGCTCCCGCTGTTGCGGCGGCGCCTGAACCTGTGCCGGCACCGACGCCGGCGCCAGCTGCCGTGCCGGAACCTGTGGCCGACAACGCCCCGCGCAAGGCCGGCTGGTGGTCGCGCGTGCTCGGCAACGACTAACGCCGGGTCCAGTACCTGAATATTGAAAAGCCGCCCGGCAAAACCGGGCGGCTTTTTCGTATGCGCCATACTGTCATTCCAGGGCACGCGCAGGCGGCGGAGCCAACTGAGCGTGAACCCGGAATGACAGGCAGCAAAAAGCCGCCCGGCGAACCGGGCGGCTTTCGTAACAATGCCTTGCGAGCGGCGCTCAGCCCGTTGTCACGGCCGTTTCCAGATCCGACGGATCGATGGTCTTGTTCAGATTGGCGTGCATGCGCTCGTGATCGAGCTCGCCTTCCCACCACGACACGAATACCGCGGCTATGCCGTTGCCGGTGATGTTGGTGAGCGCGCGGACCTCGCTCATGAACTTGTCGATCGAGAACACGATCGCCATGCCCGGCACCAGCCGCGGATCCACGACCGTCAAGGTCGCGGCCAGCGTGATGAAGCCGGCGCCGGTGACGCCGGAGGCGCCCTTCGAGGTCAGCATCGCCACCAGCAGGATCGTCACCTGCTGACCGAATGTCAGGTCGATGCCCAGCGCCTGCGCGATGAACAAAGTCGCCAGCGTCATGTAGATGTTGGTGCCGTCGAGGTTGAACGAATAGCCGGTTGGCACCACCAGGCCGACCACCGACTTCGAACAACCGAGCCGCTCCAACTTGGCCATCAGCTGCGGCAGCGCGCTCTCCGAGGAGCTGGTGCCAAGCACGATCAGCAGCTCATCCTTGATATAGGCGATGAACTTGAAGATGCTGAAGCCGACGAAGCGGGCGATCAGGCCGAGCACGAGGACCACAAACAGCGCCGCGGTGCCGTAGAACAGCGCGATCAGGCCGATCAGATTGCCGAGCGCCGCCGGACCGAACTTGCCGATCGTATAGGCCATCGCGCCGAACGCGCCGACCGGTGCCGCCTTCATGACGATCGCGATCACGCCGAAGATCGCGTGCGAAACGTCATCGATGGTATCGCGCAGCGTATGGCCGCGCTCGCCCAGCGCCATCAGCGCGAAGCCGAACAGGATCGCGAACAGCAGCACCTGCAGGATGTCGCCGCGCGCAAAGGCACCGACCACGCTGTCCGGAATGATATTGAGCACGAAGTCCACCGACTTCTGCGCTTCGGCCTGCTTGACGTAGCCGGCAACGGCCGCGTTGGTGGCATCGACCTTGGTCACCAGGCCGTGGCCGACCTGGAACAGGTTGCCCATCACCATGCCCAGGATCAGCGCGAACGACGACACGATCTCGAAATAGATCAGCGCCTTGATGCCGACGCGGCCAACCTTGCGGGCGTCCTGGATGTGCGCGATGCCGGACACCACGGTACAGAAGATGATCGGCGCGATCACCATCTTGATCAGCTTGATAAAGCCGTCGCCGAGCGCCTTGATCCATTCATTGGTGGCAAAGTTTGGGAAAAACGAACCGGCAATGACGCCGAGCACGATGGCGACCAGCACCTGCAGATAGAGAACCTTGTACCAAGGTTTTGCGGCAGAGGCCGGTGCCCCCGTCGTCGCGATCACCGCCATAACATTTTCTCCCGTAAGTTCTTTAATGACGGGTCAATAGCACAGAATGCCGCACCCCCGGCAACCCGCTATTAGTCATTTAGTCATGCAATTGATTTGATACGCCGCCCGCGTGCAGCGGCCGGCGGCTACCCGCCCCGCAAAATCAGCCAGGCCTGCGATCGACCAGATGGCGGATCGCCGGCACCAGCGCCGCGCCGAGCGCATTCTTGACCAGGGATCCGGCAAGGAACGGCAGCACGCCGGCCAGCCACGCCTTCTCGACGCCGAGCCGGACGCCGAACGCCAGCCAGGCGAACCCCAGTGCCAGGATGGCGACGTGACCGAGCGCCATCGCCACGAACAGCCTCGGCATCGAACTATCCCAACCGCGCTCACTGAGCCAGCCAACGACGAAGGTGGCGACGACGAAGCCGCACAGGTAGCCGGCCGTCGGCCCCAGCAACGGCCCCAGCCCGCCGACCGGACCGGCGAATACCGCCAGGCCGGCCGCGCCCGCGGCGAGATAGGCGACGACCGTCATGACGCCGAGCCGCCAGCCGTAGACAGCGCCGATCATCAGCACCACCAGCGTCTGCAGCGTCATCGGCACGTAGGGCAGCGGCAGATTGATCTTGGCCGACGCTGCCAGCAGCGCCGTTCCCAGCGCGGCCAGAATGACGGCTCGCGCGATACCGGCAGCGCCATCGGCCCGCGTCGGCCACATCACGGCGGCGATCGGACGATGGCTGGGATCGGTGGGGATGTTCGACAATGACTACTCCTGGAAGCCGCGCGGATCAACGCGGGAATGAACAAGCGAGCGCGGACGACACGGCGAGTTGCATGGGGGCAAATGGCGATCAGCGGCGCTGCGGGCCGCCCTGCCCGAGCCATTGGCTGATCCGTGCCACCGCCTCGTGCATGTCGGCGCTGGATTGCGCGTAAGAGAACCGCACATAGGAACGGCCGTGGATTGGATCGAAGTCGCTGCCGGGCGTGGCGGCGACATGGGCCTGTTCCAGCAATTGCCGCGCGAAGTCAAAACTGTCGGAGGTGAATTTCGAGACATCGGCATAAAGGTAGAACGCGCCGTCGGCCGGAAGGAATTCGCTGAGCCCGGCTTGCGGCAGCCCCTCGATCAGAATGCGGCAATTATCCTGGTAGCCGTGCTTGATCGCTTCCATCTCGGCGCGACCATCGAACGCCGCCTCGGCGGCAATCTGCGACAGCGTCGGCACCGAAATCGACAGGTTCTGCTGCAGCCGTTCCATCGACCGCACCAGCGGTTCCGGCACCACCATCCAGCCGACCCGCCAGCCGGTCATGCAGAAATATTTCGAGAACGAATTGATCACCAGCGCGTCGTCGGACAGCGCCGCCGCCGTCACCGCCGGAAAGGCGTAATCGAGGCCATGATAGATCTCATCGGAGATGAAGCGGATGCCCTCGCTGTCAGCCGCTTGCATCAGCCCGGTCAGCGCCTGCTTCGACATCATGGTGCCGGTCGGATTGGCGGGGCTGGCCACCAGCACGCCTTTCAACGGCGCCTTGCGATGCGCCTCCAGCAGCGCTTCGCCGGTCAGGGCATGGCGGGTATCGGCATGGGTCTCGATCAGTACCGGCTCGCAGCCCAGCGCTTTGAGGATGTGCCGGTACGGCGGATAGCCGGGCACGGTGACGGCGACGCGGTCGCCGGGCTCGAACATCGCCAGGAAGGCCAGGATGAAGCCGCCCGAGGAACCGGTGGTGACGATGATCCGCTCGGGATCGACCGTGCAGCCATAGACCTCGCGGTAATGCCGCGCGATCCGCGCGCGCAGGCTGGGAATGCCCAGCGCCGAGGTATAATCGATCCGGCCCTGCGCCAGCGCCGCCTGCGCGGCGGCGATCGCCACCTTCGGCGCCGAGGCGGCGGGCTGCCCGACTTCCATGTGAATCACATGGCCGCCTTCGGCCTCGATCCGGGCCGCGGCGGCCATCACGTCCATCACCATGAAGGGCGGCACGTCGCCACGCGCCGAAGCCGTCAACAGGCTCCCAGCCCGTGCCCTGAGTATCGTATCTGACATCGAAACCTGCTATCTGCGCGGCGTCCGGCACATCCCGGCGAGAACGCCACGCCGTGCTCCCGCCGTATTATCCGGGTTATTAGGTCATATTTCGAAATCGAACCACGGCCAATGATGAAAGACCTGCGACAGTGGCGCCGTAACGCCTCCAGGCTCACCGCGCTGTTCACGGCCGCCGCCATGCTGTTGGCCCCGGTCGCGGCACGGGCGCAGGAAAATCGCGGCCCGCCGATCCTGCGCGACGCCGAGATCGAACAGTTGCTGCGGGATTATACCCGCCCGATTCTGCGCGTCGCCGGTCTGGAGAAGCAGAACATCCAGGTCGCGATCATCAACAACGGCTCGTTCAACGCCTTCGTCGCCGACGGTCACCGCATCTTTGTCAATTACGGCGCGCTGATGCAGTCGCAGACGCCGAATCAGTTGATCGGAGTGCTGGCGCATGAAACCGGACATCTTGCCGGCGGTCACCTGTCGAAGCTTCGCGAACAGATGGGGCGCGCCCAGACCTCGATGATCGTGGCGATGCTGCTCGGCGTTGGCGCCATGGTGGCCGGCGCCAAGGGCGGCGGCGGCACCAACAATGGCATGGGCAATGTCGGCATGGCCGCGGTCAGCGCGCCGCAGGCGTTGTTCCAGAGCACCATGTTGTCCTATCAGCGCCAGCAGGAAGAAAACGCCGACCGGGCCGGCGTCAAATTCCTGACCGCGACCCAGCAATCGCCGAAGGGCATGTCGGAGACATTCAAGCGGTTCTCCAGCGACAACCTGTTCGCCGCTCGCGGCGCCGACCCCTATCAGCAATCGCATCCGATGCCGCGCGAACGCGTCGCCGCGCTGGAGGAATTTGCCCGGACCAGCCCCTATTGGGACAAGAAGGACGATCCCGCCTTGCAGCTGCGCCATGACCTGATGCGCGCCAAGACATCGGGCTTCATGGAGCAGCGCGACACCGTGATACGGCGCTACCCTTCCTCGGATACCTCACTGCCGGCGCGCTACGCCCGCGCCATCGCGACCTATCGCCATGGCGACCTGCGCGATGCGGTGGCCCAGATCGACGCCCTGATCGCGGTTCAACCCAACAACCCCTATTTCTACGAATTGCGCGGCCAGGCTCTGCTGGAGGGCGGCAAGTCGGCCGAGGCGATAGCGCCGCTGCGCCGCGCCGTGCAGCTTTCCAATAACGCGCCGCTCATCGAGATGTTACTTGGGCAGGCACTGGTGGCGTCGGATAACAAAGCCACCCTCGATGAGGCGATCCGGATCCTGCGCGGCGCGGTGGCGCGGGAAAGCGAGGCACCGATCGGCTATGCGCAGCTAGCCATGGCCTATGGCCGCAAGGGAGACTACGCCGAGGCCGATCTGGCATCGGCTCAGGCCGCCTATCTACGCGGTGACAACAAGACCGCGCGCGATCTGGCATCGCGCGCCAAGGCCCGGTTCGCCATTGGAACCCCGGGCTGGGTCAAAGCCGACGATATCGTCGCCGCCAAGCCGACGCCCTGACAAAGCAACGCCTGATCTGATACAACCGTCCCAGACACTGACACACGATCTCCGAGAGGATTACCCATGTTTTCGTTCCGCTTGCTAGCTTCCGCAGTCGTCGCACTGACCTTGTGCGGCGCGCCCGTGGTCGCCTCGGCGCAGAATTTCAACGATGCCCAGCGTGGCGAAATCCAGAAGATCATGAAGGATTATCTGCTGGCCCATCCCGAAGTCCTGGAGGAAGTGTCGGCCGAACTGACCAAGCGCCAGGCCGCCGCCGAAGCCGAGAAGCACGCTTCCGCCGTGTCGGCCAATGCCAACCTGATCTTCAATTCGCCGCGCGGCGTCGTGGTCGGCAACAAGGACGGCGACGTCACCTTCGTCGAATTCTTCGATTACAATTGCGGCTACTGCAAGAAGGCCATGACCGACATGGTCGAGATCATGAAGACCGATCCGAAGCTGAAGGTCGTGCTGAAGGAATTCCCGGTGCTCGGGCCCGGCTCGGTGGAAGCCGCGCAGGTCGCGGTCGCGGTTCGGATGCAGGACCCCACCGGCAAGAAGTATCTCGACTTCCACCAGAAGTTGCTCAGCGGCCGCGGCCAGGCCGACAAGGCGCGCTCGCTCGCGGCCGCCAAGGAAGCCGGTCTCGACGTCGCCCGCCTCGAGAAGGACATGGTCAGCTCCGAGGTACGCGCCACCATCGAGGAAAATTTCAAGCTCGCGGAATCGATGGGCATGAACGGCACGCCGAGCTATGTGATCGGCAATCAGGTGGTGATCGGCGCGGTCGGCATGGACGCGCTGAAGGAAAAGATCAGCAATGCGCGCTGCGGCAAGTCGATGTGCTGAGCTAGCTGACTACAAATCTGTGAGTGAAGGAAACCGGCTGCATCGCAGCCGGTTTTTTGTTGCGTCATCTGACGACGCGGCAAATCATCAACTGTATAGAGCCTCTACGCGCGCCCCTGCCCCAATCGCGATTTTTCCGGGCAGCCTCAGGCGAACTCGACGGTTCAGTGTCGAGCGGCCTGTCGACACGGCGGCCGGCTGCTGACAGCAACATCCGCGAACGCTGGTTCTGCGTCATGACACATTTCAATCACGACGGGACACGTGCGGCGGGTTTTCACGAGTCGCGTAACAGAACGATACAGCCGGACATGGCTTCGGACAAATCGGCAATGTGATGAAACACGATGAACTTACTTTCATCGCCGGACCGGCGTTAGTGCACGCACAAGGGGCGTGACCTCTTCGATCGAAGTCAGGATCAGAACTTCATTCTGCAGATCCGCTCTTGACGCAGCCTAATGTGAGGGTCCTCCGCGCAATGGAAACCAGAAACCGACTTCTCCTGTCGCTATCGCGCGAAGAGCTGAAGGCGATCAAGCCCTACATCACTTCCGTTGCCCTGAAGAACAGCGCAGTCGTCCACGAACTCGGCGCACCGATTGAACATGTCTATTTCATGGAAAGCGGCATCGTATCCCTCATGAACATGACAGCGGGGCGACTGATCGAAACGGCCACAGCCGGCCGCAACGGCGCGGCCGGCGGAATCGTCGCGCTTGAGACGGTGAATTCCGCCCACCACTCAATCGTGCTCATCGGAGGCAGGGCATCGCGCATAACCACGACCGACCTCCTCCGCCTGATGGCTGACGGACATTCCATACGCAGCCGGCTGCTGCAGAATGCGGTGGCCGTCCTGATGCACGCGTCGCAGACCGCCCTCTGTGCCACTCGCCATGAATTGACGCAGAGGCTCTCGTGCTGGCTGGCGACGACTTTCGATGCACTGGACGGCGGCGCTGTGGCCATCACCCATGAGCGTCTCGCCGACATTCTCGGCCTTCGGCGAGCGGGGCTTACAGAAGCCCTGACTAAGCTCGAGACGGACGGCATACTTCGAAAATCAAGGGGGCTTCTGCATGTCCACGCGCCCGATAAACTGAAGCAACGAGCCTGTCACTGCTATCGAATCATCGCAAACGCATATCGCTGCGAACATCAGTCACGAAGTTTCGAAAGCGCGTCCGAGGAGATGAGGATGCAGGATCATACGCGTGGCACGATCGATCCACACGGTCTGTACTGAACGTACATAACTGCATCTCAAAGAACACACCGACTTCAACACCACGCTGTTCGGTACGATGCGTACAGTGTTTTTATCCTGCATCACGAACGGATGAGCCAAGGTGGCGGTGGTAGCGAGACAGATAAATTCGCGCATTTTCGACTAACAAAATCGTTCGATTGAATTAGCCGTCATTGCCAGGATCAGGAAAGTCCGCCTCGCATCAGGCACGACCCACGCGCCTTATTGAATCACGATTGGAGGTTCATAATGAAGATGTTCTCGACCCTCGCAGTTGCCCTCGGCACGGCGGCAAGTATCGTAGTGGCAACCGGCGCGCACGCGGCCGACCTGCCCGTCAAGGCGAAGGCCGTCGAATATGTGAAGGTGTGTTCGCTGTACGGCGCTGGCTTTTATTATATTCCAGGCACCGACACCTGCATCAAGATCGGCGGCGCCATTCGACTGGACGTCGCCCTGAATGGCGGCACATATGACACGCCGTTCTGGCAGGGCGGCACCGGCGGCAATGGCGTCTCGACCAAGAATTACTATGCGACGCGCGAGCGCGTGAACATGACGACCGACACCAGGACGGCGAGCGAGTACGGTGTCGTACGCACCTACGCCAACCTGCAGTTCGACTTCTCGCAGGATCGCGAGAGCATTGGCGGCGGCTTCGTCGAGGTCGACTTCGCCTTCATCCAATTCGCAGGATTCACGTTCGGCAAGGCCGTCTCGCAGTTTGATCCGCAGTGGGCGCTGGCAAAGCCGACGATCTCCTCCGGCTTCAATGCCGGCTCGAACAACACCACCGGCATTCCGCAACTGGCCTACACGGCAAGTTTTGGCGGCGGCGTATCTGCGACACTGTCGCTCGAGAATTCGTCGCCCTATCGCAATGCCGGACTTTACAATACGTCGACCTTCATCGTCGGACCGGGCGCGAGTTCCTATACGAGTTCGGCCTATGGCTCGACATCCAACACGTTTCTTGGCAACGACCAGGCCGGCAATCACCTGCCGGAGATCGTCGGGAACGTGCGCCTTGATCAGAACTGGGGCACGCTGCACTTCGGCGCCGCGATGCATGAAGTCAGCGCCGGCTATTATGGCTCCAACGAGTCGACCGGCCACCCGGATGATGCGTACGGATACGCGCTCACGGCAGCCGTCGAGTTCAAGGATCTGCCGACCGGCGCGGGCGACAGTCTGAAGTTTGACGCAGCTTACGGCAAAGGTGCGGCGAAATACGTGTTCGGCGGCACCACCGACACCTCGGGCGGCGGGCGATACGCCAAGTACTCGGGCAACAGCCTCGGCTTCGGCTATATTCTGGATGGTGTCTTCGCGACCGGCGGTCAGGTGATCCAGAGCAGCGCGTGGGAAGTCAGCGCCTATTACGAGCATTACTGGACGCCGTCATGGCGGACCTCGGTGTTCGGAAACTACAGTCACATCTCCTATGGCGACGCGGGCAACGCGCTTCTGATGTCCGCCTTCAGCGGTGGAACCACGGGTGGCCTCGGCACTAATTCCAGCTCGGCTGCCGCGACCAGCGCGGGCACGTTGGCCGCGACCGGAAGCTTCGATCTGGGTCTGGCCCAGATTGGCACCAAGACGTCGTGGACGCCCGTGAAGAATCTGACGCTGTCGGCCGAGTTCATCTACAGCCACCTCGACCAGAATCTGACCGGCACCTACACCGGCACCGCGTCGGGCCTGCCCAAGCAGACCTACACGTTGAAGGACCAGAATGCGTACAACGGCGCCTTGCAGATTTTACGTAGCTTTTAGCAACAAGGAGACCTCAACGACCATGTAAACTCCAGACACCTCCGGCGATGCCCCGCCGGAGGTGTATAATTGAATGCAACGCGGATCGCGGCGAAACATACGGCTGCGGCATCGCAAAGGTGAAAAATCTCAGGCGACCGCCGTGTCGAAAATTCTGAGATTATTGATCGATCACAGGATTTGTTGGAGCGCGATCACGCCGCTTCCTGTTCGACCGCCGCTGCGTCGGGCTCGAATCGCGCCAGTCGGTTCGCGGTCTTCTCGATCACGCCAGCCACAAAATTCGAAACCGTTGTTTCGATCGGCGTCGCGGCGCCGAACTTCCGCACGAACAGATCAACCCACGCCGTCATTTCAAAATTCCTCATGTGCTGCAATGCGCGCCTTGCCGCAAGGTTCCCGACCGCACAGCACTAACCTCCGGAACATCGGTCATCGCTCGGCATTGCCCATCGAGAGAGGGAGCGACATGCCAAAATATCATTTTGAGATCATTGATGGTTATCTGCTTGAAGATCCGGTCGGCATGGACTGCCAGAATGACGATCAGGCCAAGGTGATCGCGCACGATATCGCGCACCAGATTGCCCTCGACATCGAGAGCCAGACGCCGCGCAATGTCGTGGTGATCGATGAAGACGGAACAGAAATTTACCAGACGCCCATCGAGCCCTGACAGCGACACCTTTTGTTCTTCGGGAACGAACAGGGGACAGCCAAAACGGGCAGACCAGAGGTTAAGCTTGTCCTAACCCGCGACCCGTCGCGCTATTCATTTCGTGCTCGATCGAGAAGCGGGCAAACGTTTTATGGAACATCCCACTGCACCTCCCGTTGTAAGCCGGGCAATGCAACCATCGAGGAGAATTCCATGTCAAAACATTTGATGATGAGTGTAGCGGCGGCCGCTCTGATCGCCGGAGCCGGTCTTGCACAAGCGCAAAATGCCGGCGCCGGCATGAGCCGGGAAGCGCCCGCGGCAGGCACGGCGCAACGCGCGGCGCCGTCCGCGGCTCCCGCCGACCGTGCCGCGCCGATGGAGCGTAGCGCTCCAACCAACCGCGACGAGGCGAACGACACGGCCAAGCGCCCGGAAGCCGGCGCCGAGACCCGGTCCAGCCAGTCCGATGACAAAATGCAGCGTGACAATGGCGGCCAGCGTGCATCCGATTCAGCGCGCGATGCCAAGCAGCCGTCATCGGCCCAGACCGGCGAAAAGACTGATCCAAAGGCCGGCAAGGACATGAAGGCGGATCGAACCGGCAACACCCCGGACAACAAGGCGGCCGCCGATTCCAAGGCATCGACGACCACCGGCCAGGCCGGCGCGGGTGCCAAGCTGTCGACCGAGCAGCGAACCACGATTACCACCACGATCAAGCAGCAGAACATCAAGCCGGTGACCAACATCAACTTCACGGTTTCGGTAGGTACCCGTGTGCCCCGCGATGTCGGCTTCCATCCGCTACCAACTGAAATCATCACCGTGTATCCGGACTGGCGCGGTTACGAGTTCTTCCTGGTCCGCGACGAGATCATCGTCGTGAATCCCAGGACCCTTGAAATCGTCGCCGTTCTCCCGGCCTGATCGGCAACCCATGTTTAGCCTATCCGATGACGGGCGGTCCTTAGGGGCCGCCCGTTTTCGTTGCGAGGCGACGGCGCGCGCCAACGCCGCAAAGCTGCCTTTAAGCTTGGCTACGAGGCCTTTCCGCCGGATTGATGCGGAATTTCTGAATTAGGTGAGATATTTGACTGGGGGAACCGATTGCCGGAAGGCTTCCCCTCAGCGTTGAGGTTACCTATAAACCCCCGGACTGCCGCGCGTCGCGCGCCGATCGCGGACATTTGCCGGGATATTCTGATGGCCACACCAGCTACCAAGACCGTCTACGTGCTGAACGGGCCCAACCTCAACTTGCTGGGAATCCGCGAGCCCGAGACCTATGGCCATGCCACCCTCGCCGACGTCGAGAAGCTGTGCGTCGAAGCCGCCGCCCGGTTCGGCCTCACCGCCGACTGCCGACAATCCAATCATGAAGGCACGCTGATTGACTACATCCACGAGGCCCGTGAAAAAGCCGCGGTCGGCATCATCATCAACGCCGGTGGTTATTCACACACCTCGATCGCCCTGCATGACGCGCTGATCGGGGTGAAGATACCGGCGGTCGAAGTCCACATCAGCAACGTCTACACCCGCGAGGGTTTTCGTCACCATTCCTTTACCGCCAAGGCGGCGTTCGCGAGCCTTTGCGGCTTTGGCATTGAAGGCTACCGCCTCGCAATCAGCGGCCTTGCCGCGAAAATCGGCGCCACGGCGATCGCCTGACGTCTCCCTTTCACCCCATCGAATTTGGATGTCCCCATGGCCCGCAAGCCTGACGAAACACAGACCGCGACCCCGAAAGCCAGCTACGACAGCGCGATGATCCGCGAACTGGCTTTGCTGCTCGACGAAACCAACCTCACCGAGATCGAGGTCGAGCATGCCGGACTGCGCGTCCGCGTCGCCCGCAACATCAGCGTCGCCGCGGCGATGCCGGCGAACTACCAGCCGGCGCCGCAATATGCCGCTGCGCCCGCCCCCGTGGCCGCGCCGGTGGAAGCGGCCAAGCATCCGGGCGCCGTGCCCTCGCCGATGGTCGGCACAGTCTATTGGGCCTCGGAGCCCGGTGCCCGGCCGTTCGTCGAAGTCGGTACCAAGGTCGCCGTCGGTCAGACACTGGTGATCATCGAGGCGATGAAGACCATGAACCAGATCCCCGCGCCGCGGGCCGGCACCGTGACGAAAATTCTCGTGGAAGACGGCAATCCGGTCGAATACGGCGAGCCGCTGGTCATTATTGAGTAGCAGGGAATGGCGGGTGGCGAATAGCGAGTAGAAAGAGGCTGTTCGATTAACCATCCGCTGTTTGCCACTCCCTATTCGCTAATCACGATTCGCATCTTCACCCGGTATTCCAATGTTCGAAAAAATCCTGATCGCCAACCGTGGCGAAATCGCGCTGCGCATCCTGCGGGCCTGCAAGGAGCTCGGCATCGCCACCGTGGCCGTGCATTCCACCGCGGATGCCGATGCCATGCATGTGCGCCTCGCCGACGAGAGCGTCTGTATCGGGCCGCCGGCCTCCAAGGACAGCTATCTCAACATTCCGTCGCTGCTGGCGGCGTGCGAGATCACCGGTGCCGACGCGGTGCATCCGGGCTATGGCTTTCTGTCGGAAAACGCCCGCTTTGCCGAGATTCTCGCCGACCACAATCTGCACTTCATCGGCCCCAAGGCTGAACATATCCGCCTGATGGGCGACAAGATCGAGGCCAAGAAAACCGCCAAACGGCTCGGCATCCCCGTCGTGCCCGGCTCCGAGGGCGGCGTCGGTCCCGAGGATGATGCGATGGCTATCGCGCGTGCGATCGGCTTCCCGGTGCTGGTCAAGGCCGCCTCCGGCGGCGGCGGCCGCGGCATGAAGGTGGCGCAAACCGAAGGCGACCTGATGCTGGCGCTATCGACCGCCGCCACCGAAGCGAAGGCGGCGTTCGGCGACGCCTCGGTCTACCTGGAAAAATATCTACAGAAGCCGCGCCACATCGAGATCCAGGTGCTCGGCGACGGCCGCGGTGGCGCCATCCATCTCGGCGAGCGCGATTGCTCGCTGCAGCGCCGCCACCAGAAGATCTGGGAAGAAGGCCCCTCGCCCATTCTCACCGCGGCCGCGCGTGCCAAGATCGGCGCGACCTGCGCCAAGGCGATGCAGGAGATGCAATATCTCGGCGTCGGCACCATCGAATTCCTCTACGAAGACGGCGAATTCTACTTCATCGAGATGAACACCCGCATCCAGGTCGAGCATCCCGTCACCGAGATGATCACCGACATCGACCTCGTACTGGAGCAGATCCGGATCGCCGCCGGTGGCGACCTGCCCTGCACCCAGGAAGAGGTCAACATCAACGGCCATTCGATCGAATGCCGCATCAACGCCGAAAATCCCGCGACCTTCCGACCGTCGCCCGGCCGCATCACCCAGTATCACCCGCCCGGCGGCCTTGGCGTCCGGATCGATTCGGCGGTCTATCAGGGCTATGTGATACCGCCCTATTACGACTCGCTGGTCGGCAAGCTGATCGTGCATGGCAAGAACCGGCCGGAATGTCTGATGCGGCTGCGCCGCGCGCTCGACGAGATCGTGGTCGATGGCATCGAGACCACGCTGCCACTGTTCCGGGCACTGGTCCGCGAACCCGGCATCATCGATGGCGACTACCACATCCATTGGCTCGAACAGTATCTTGCCGGCAAGGCCAGTTCGTAAGCGGTATCCAGGCTGCGAATAATTCGTCGCAGCGTGGAACTCTTGGTTGCGACAGAAGTTTATGCACTGCCCGGCTTCATTCCGGTGCGGGGGACGTGTGATCAAATTTTCAAGCCGGACCGAGCCGCCCGTCACCGCAGATACGGCACGTCGGCGATCGATTGTGCAGATCCTGCTGCTTGCCGCGGGCTTTGCGGTGCTGGTGGCGATCAGCGCGAGTTCCGTCATTCTCGTCAATCAGGCCCGCAGGGATTCCGGGTGGGTACTCCACACCGTCGAGGTCGAAAACCAGCTCTCCACCGTGCTACTTGAAATCCGCCGCGCCGAGAGCGCAACCCGGGCGTATCTGCTATCGGCCTCTCCGCAATTTCTTCGCGAATACGAGACGGCCGCCGGCACGATACTTCCGGCCGTGGATAAGCTCACTGGCCTGACCACCGACAACCCGGTACAGATAAAGAACGCCGCCAAACTCCGCGAGGCGGTCGATACCCGTCTCGCGGAATTCGCCCGCGGCATGGATCGCGTCAAGAACAACGATGTCGCCAGCGGCATCGCCCTCCTGCGCGCCGGCCAGTCCAACGAAGCGGTACAGGCGATCGGTCACATCTCGCGCGAAATGCGGGCGGAAGAAGAGCGGCTGTTCGCACAGCGGACGCGCACCGCGGACAGCACCCAGCAACTCGCCTCCATCGTCACCATTACCGGCTCCTCCCTCGTGATCGCGCTGGCCGCGCTGTCGATCTTTCTGGTACGGCGTTCGTCGCGCGCCCGCGATGACGCCGAGGCGGCCCTGCGCGACAACAATCTCAATCTGGAGACGACGGTCGAGGAACGCACCGCGGATTTGCGCGAGGCCAATGAGGAAATCCAGCGCTTCGCCTACATCGTCAGCCACGATCTGCGATCGCCGCTGGTCAATATCATGGGTTTTACCAGCGAGCTCGAAGAGTTGCGCGGCGACATCTTCCGCCGCATCGCCACGCTGGCCAATGACGCCCCGGTGGTGCCCGGCGTCAACGGCGAACTGCCGGAGCCGTTACTTCCAGAACAGGACAAGCAGCTCTCCACCGATTTCACCGAGGCGCTCGGCTTCATCAAGTCGTCGATCGGCAAGATGGACCGGCTGATCAGCGCGATCCTCAATTTGACGCGCGAAGGCCGCCGTGAGTTCAAGCCGGTCAAAATCGACATCCGCGACCTGATAGAGAATATCGCCTCCACCGTGGCACATCAGGCCGCCGAGACCGAGACCACGATCCGCATCGAGCCGCTGCCGAACATCGTCAGCGACCGATTGGCGATGGAACAGATCTTCTCCAACCTGATCGACAATGCGCTGAAGTATCTGAAGCCCGGCGTGCCCGGTGATATCCTGGTTCGCGGCCGTTCCAAGATGGGTTTCGCGATTTTTGAAATCGTTGACAATGGCCGCGGAATTGACCCGAAAGACCACCAGCGCATCTTTGATCTTTTCCGCCGGGCGGGTACACAGGACAGACCCGGCCAGGGCATTGGCCTGGCCCATGTCCGCGCGCTGGTCAGACGGCTCGGCGGGACGATGTCGGTATCGTCCGAACTGGGCCATGGAAGTAACTTCACCGTCACCCTGCCGGCAAGATGGACGGGCACCAACCGGGACAAGCAAGCATGAGCAAGCCAGTAACCATCATCATGATCGAAGACGACGAGGGCCATGCCCGGCTGATCGAACGCAATATCCGCCGGTCCGGCGTCAACAATGAAATCATTCCGTTCACCAACGGTACAGATGCGCTGAACTACCTGTTCGGCAAGGATGCCAGCGGCCACGACCACAAGGGCGAGGCGCTGTTGATCCTGCTCGATCTCAATTTGCCCGACATGACGGGGATCGATATTCTGCGCAGGGTCAAGGAGAACAGTGATCTCAAATGCGCGCCGGTCGTGGTCCTCACTACCACAGACGATGCGCAGGAGATCAAGCGCTGCTACGAGCTTGGCTGTAACGTCTACATCACCAAGCCGGTGAACTACGGAAGCTTTGCCAACGCCATCCGCCAGCTCGGACTGTTCTTCTCCGTCATTCAGGTTCCGCCAGCCGCCATATGACCGCAGCCGTCCCCACATTGCTGTATATCGACGATGACCCGGCGCTGGCCCGGCTGGTCGACCGCGGCCTGACCCGGCTCGGCTTCA
>NZ_JANXTC010000190.1:0-3579 GCF_025356345.1 Tardiphaga sp. | reverse complement strand
CCCAGCGTCTCCAGCACCACGGCGCCCAGCGCGTCGCAGGCCAAGGCATCCGCCGTGGTGCGCAACGCCGCCTCGACATCGGGCGCACGCACCGTCACCAGCAGCCGCGGATCGAGGCCGAGTTCGCCCCAGCCGCGCAGCGACAGCGCGCCGCTCTCGCGTTCGGCAAAATCCTGCCGCACCCACAGCAGCGGCCGCCGCGCGCTGACGCGGCGCGCCAGGCCGGCGATGAAGCCGGTCGCCGCCGCGCTCTGCCGGCCATCGCAGAACACCTCATGCACGGCGCCGCGCGCCACGCCCCCCCGCAGTGCCGCATCAGCCTCGGCATGGCCAAGCGCGACGCGGTCCG
Source organism: Tardiphaga sp. (assembly GCF_025356345.1). Classification (GTDB taxonomy): domain Bacteria; phylum Pseudomonadota; class Alphaproteobacteria; order Rhizobiales; family Xanthobacteraceae; genus Tardiphaga. The sequence goes on along the minus strand of NZ_JANXTC010000190.1, from coordinate 3,230 downwards.
GCGCGTAGGTGTCGGCATGGGTCTCGATGCGTTCGATACTGCCGCGCAAATGCGCAAGCGTGGTCGTGCGCGCGCCGCTCATGCGCCGCTCCTTTAAAATCTGGGTTGCCATCACGGTTTTGGAGAACCAATGAGTGGCCCAATTGTTCATGATATGTTCTAATATAAGGCTAAGACGGTCCGCCGAGTCAATCGAGATCGGCTCCGCCACGCGCTCACTTTTTTAGCTCAATTGAATCAAAGGGATTTTGGGATGGACGTGCAACGCAAGCTGGAAATTCTGGCCGACGCCGCCAAATATGACGCGTCCTGCGCCTCCAGCGGTACCGTGAAACGGGACTCCCGCGACGGCAAGGGGGTCGGCTCTACCTCGCCCGGTATGGGGATATGCCATTCTTACGCGCCGGACGGCCGCTGCATTTCGCTGCTGAAAATCCTGCTCACCAATGCCTGCAACTATGATTGCCTGTATTGCGTCAACCGCGCCTCCAGCAATGTGCCGCGCGCCCGCTTCACCGTCGACGAGGTGGTGACGCTGACGCTGGATTTCTATCGGCGCAATTACATCGAGGGCCTGTTCCTCTCCTCCGGCATCATCAGGAGCCCCGATTACACGATGGAGCAAGTGGTGGCCGTGGCGCGAAAACTGCGCGAAGACCATCACTTCAAGGGCTACATCCATCTCAAGACCATTCCGGAGGCCGACGAGGCGCTGATCACCGCGGCCGGACAATATGCCGACCGGCTCAGCATCAACATCGAGGTGCCCGAGGAAGAAAGCATGGCCAAACTGGCGCCGGAGAAAGATGTCCGTGCCATCCGCCGCACCATGGGACGGTTGCGGCTGAAGCTCGACGAGGCGCGCGAGGACCGCAAGGCGACGCCGCGCGGCCGGGTCGGGCCGCGTTTCGCGCCGGGCGGGCAAAGCACGCAGATGATCATCGGCGCCGATGCCGCCACCGACCGTACCATTATCGCGACTTCCGCCAACCTGTACGGCTCCTACCATTTGAAGCGGGTGTATTACTCCGCCTTCAGCCCGATCCCGGATGCCAGCCGCTCGCTGCCGTTGCGCGCGCCGCCCTTGATCCGCGAGCACCGGCTGTACCAGGCCGACTGGCTGATGCGGTTCTACGGCTTCGCCGCCGGCGAGATCGTCGACGGCGCCGACGGCATGCTGTCGCTCGACATGGACCCGAAGCTGGCCTGGGCGCTGCGCAACCGCGAACGCTTCCCGCTCGACGTCAACCGTGCCAGCCGCGAGGACTTGCTGCGCGTGCCGGGCTTCGGCCAGAAGGCGGTCGACCGCATCATTGCCACCCGCCGCATCTCTTCGATCCGCGTCGGCGACCTCGCCCGGCTGCACATCCCGCGGAACAAGGCACTGCCTTTCATCGTTCTACCCGATCACCGGCCAGCGCTGCATCTGCTCGATGGCGCCAATCTCGCGGCGCGCTTCAAGCCAAAGGCGACGCAGCTGGGGTTCGGGTTTTAGGCGAAGGTCTCTCCGTCATTGCGGGGAGCCAACGGGACCGGCTTCGCCGGCCCGATGATAAACTCCGCGACGCGGCAATCCAGAAAGCCACAAGCGAAGACTGGATTGCTTCGTCGCAAGGGCTGCTCGCAATGACGGCAGAGAGGTCGGTGCCGTTCGCGCTGATAGCTGAGAGGACGAATTTTAATGCACTACATCACCCTCGACAGCGACACCGATTTCAACGGCTGGCGCAAGGCGGCGCGGACACTGGCGCTGAACCAGGTGAAACCCGCCGACGTGACATGGACGGTGCAAGGCAGCGAGCCTGAACTGTTCGCGGCACCGCGCGACGCCCTGCCGCCGGAGACGCCCGAAGGCCGTTTCAGCGTTTCCGCCAGATTCGTCGACCTCGCGAAATCCGCCATCCTGCATCGCGATCCCGAACGGTTTTCGCAGCTTTATGGCGTGCTGTGGCGGCTGCGCGGCAACCACGACCTGCTGCAGGTGGCGACCGATCCCGATGTCGCCCGATTGCAGGCTTTGTCGAAGACCGTGCATCGCGACCAGCACAAGATGAAGGCCTTTGTCCGGTTTCGCGAGATCGGCCGCGAGCCAAAATCGCGCTATGTGGCCTGGTTCGAACCCGACCATCACATCGTCGAGGCCACCGCGCCGTTCTTCGCGCGGCGCTTTGCCGACATGGCATGGTCGATCCTGACACCGGAGGTCTGCGCGCATTGGGATGGCCACGCGGTGTCGATCACGCCGGGCGTGCCAAAGAGCCAGGCGCCGACGCAGGACCGGCTGGAGGAGACCTGGCTGACCTATTACGCCAGCATCTTCAATCCGGCGCGACTGAAGACCAAGGCGATGCAATCCGAGATGCCGAAGAAATACTGGAAGAACCTGCCGGAGGCGGCGCTGATCAGGCCGCTGATCGAACAGGCCGAACGGCTGAGCGGCGCGATGATCGCGGCGGAAGCCACCGAACCGAAACGATCGCAGCGACGCGAGGCGCCGATGACCAGGCCCGTTCATGCCGACCGCGACAGCGTCGAGGCGCTGCGCGATCAAGCCAGCCACTGCCGCGCCTGCGAGCTGTGGAAGGACGCGACGCAGACCGTGTTCGGCGAAGGCCCGCAACGCGCGTCCGTGATGATGGTCGGCGAGCAGCCCGGCGACACGGAAGATCTCGCCGGAAAGCCGTTCGTCGGGCCGGCCGGCCAGATGCTGGACCGCGCGCTCGCCGAGGCCGGCATCGATCGCGGCAAGGTTTACGTCACCAATGCCGTCAAGCATTTCAAATTCGTGCCGCGCGGCAAATTCCGCCTGCATCAGAAACCGAACAGCGCGGAGATCAAGGCGTGCCGGCCCTGGTACGAGCGCGAAAAGGCCTCGGTGAGACCGGAACTGGTGGTGGCGATGGGCGCCACCGCGGCACAGAGCGTGCTGGGCAAGACAGTGCCGATCACCAGGAGCCGCGGCTACATCATCAAGCTCGACGACGGCACCCACGTGCTGGTCACCGTGCACCCGTCCTATCTGCTGCGACTGCCGGACGAGCAAGCGCGAGCGCGGGAGTATGCGCGGTTCGTTGAGGATTTGCGGATCGTGGCCGAGCATCTCGGCAAGGCCGCACGGGCGGCGTGAGGTACTCTGTCCAAGCTCATAGCGGGCGTACGCAAGCTAACAATCACCCATCTATCAGCCGTCATTGCGAGGAGCGAAGCGACGCGGCAATCCAGTTCTTAGC
>NZ_JANXTC010000189.1:0-4589 GCF_025356345.1 Tardiphaga sp. | reverse complement strand
GCCGGCTTCCAGTCGATCGGTCCCTTCAACCGCGCCTTCAAGGCCGATACCGGCCTCACGCCGACCGAATTCCGCCGTGAGGCGATGATGCGCGCGCCATCGGCAACATCCGCACCGGATGACAATCTGAAAATCGGCCGGCCTGATCGAGAATTCGGCTAGCCGAATAGCTGATCCGGCGAGCAGGAAATAGCCCGGTCCGGCAGGTTTGCTATCGCCGATTCACCTGAGCCGAGGCCTGCCATGGTACCTACCAACTCCCTCGCCCGCGCCCCGGAACGCCTGCACGCGCTCGACGCGGTGCGCGGCTATGCGCTGCTGCTCGGCATCGTGCTGCACGCCACTATCTCCTTCGTGCCGGCACCGACCCGGTTCTGGATCATCCAGGACAGCCATCCCAGCTTGACACTCACCGTTATGTTCTTTGTCATACATGTGTTCCGGATGACCACGTTCTTCGTCATCGCCGGCTTCTTCGGCCATATGAGCTTTCATCGCCGCGGCGGCGCGGGTTTTATCAGGGACCGCCTGCAGCGCATCGCGCTGCCGCTCATAGTCGCCTGCCCGATCGTGTTCACGGCCGTAGTCCCTGTGGCGAACTGGGCCGCAAACTTCCCCAATGGCGGCCCGCCGCCCGGCGCGCCGGGCTGGCCGCCGGTGCTGCCGGCATTTCCGCTGGCGCATCTGTGGTTTCTCTACGTATTGCTGCAGCTTTACGCCGCCACGCTGCTGCTGCGCGCGGGCATCGTCTGGCTGGACCGGGACGGCCGCATCCGCGCCGTAGGCGATCGCGCGCTGCTCTGGGCAATGCGCAGCCCGCTGGCGCCGGTCGTCCTCGCCGTGCCGATCGGCATCGCCTTCAACCTCGACCCGCGATGGCTGGTTTGGCTCGGCGTGCGGACGCCGGACCAGTCGCTGATCACCAATGCGCAGGCGCTGATCGGCTTCGGCACGGCGTTCGGCTTCGGCTGGCTGCTTCATCGCCAGACCGACCTGCTCAAAATTCTCGAGCAGCGCTGGCTGTTCAACCTGGTGCCGGCCATCGTCCTGATCGCGGTGTGTCTCGACCTCGGCTTTATCAGGCCACCTTTGCCGGCCCCCCTCCGCTTCGTCGCCGCGACCTGCTACGCGCTGGCGATCTGGACCACAACCTTCGCCATGATCGGCACCGCGCTACGTTTCCTGTCCGGCTACAGCGGCACAAGGCGCTATCTCGCCGACGCGTCGTACTGGATGTACATCATCCACATCCCGATCGTGCTGACGCTGCAGGTCGCGGTGTCGCAGTTGGACTGGCCGTGGCCGGCGAAATTTGCGGGGATTTTGCTGGTGGCGATTCCGGTGATGCTGGGCAGCTATCATTTGCTGGTGCGCCACACCTTCATCGGCGCCGTGCTCAACGGCCGTCGCATTCCGCGGCGTGACGCAAATGTCGGCACGGCCGCCAATTCGGCGGCGATGTAAGAACAGGATTGTGGCGAGGCACAACGGGCAAACGTAGGATGGGTTGAGCCCTTGCGAAACCCATCCCACCGACGCCTGAGAATGATGGGTTTCGCTGCGCTTTACCCATCCGACGACTACTACATCGGCCATTGTCATGCATCGCAGCTTCCACGGTTTCCAAAGGCGATATATAGATCGAACCTGGGCTTGCCTATCCAGCTCCACGATAGCTATCGTATGGATTGCCCTCATTCATCCGGTTGTCTGGAATCTCGCAATAGATAGAACTATTTGAGGCGCGTTCGGAACATGGCTACACTTCCCGGTCAAAGAGCCCAATTCACATGGTCGCTCAATCAATACAATCTCGCTGAAGATCCAGAAAATAGGGCCTATTTTGCAAAAAGCATGGCGAAATACATCGCGGCAGCGCCTGCTAACGGATTCACCCCAGAACAGGTCACACAAGGTCAGCCTTATCCGAAGGCTGAAGTAACCCAATATCTGACCAATTATGCGGAGCTCGACCAAACATCCGGGATCACCGAGGGCCAAGCTATAGAGCAACTCGCCGAGACAGTTGATACGTCAGACGTCTTAAAAATTGGCGAGGGGAACCGTGTAGTGTATGCATACGGCTATCAATGCGCTCCCGATAGATTGAAAATTGGGCTAACGGAGGGCGACACTCTTCAAAGGATTGCAGCTCAGATTGCGACGAGCACGCCCGATAAGCCTATCCTGAAACTCGAAATTCGCACGCATGACTGCTCGTCGTTGGAAAAGGCGATCCATGCTATCCTCAAATATCGTGGCCTCAAGGTCGAAGGCGGTGGCAAAGAATGGTTCAGAACAACGCGTGAAGAGATCGTGAAAATCTACGAGACCGCGTCGCAAAATATCCAACAATTATAGCCGGCGCAGGCGCCGGCACGCCGTATACCCACCACGGCAAGCCACAATCCGGAATGACTCGGCAATAGAGCGGCAGTGGCGCGGAATTCCCGCATATCGCTGCGCTCATGCGGGCTGCCAGCCGCCGCTTTAGCGGCGAACGCCGTAGAACGGCGATGCCGGCAACAGCGCTGAATTGATGTCGCCGTCGCCGGTGCCCTGCTGGGTGAAGCCGGCCTCCAACGACAAAGTGACATTGGCCGAGGGCTGGAACGCGATGCCGGCGCGGGCGCGGTAGCCGGCCGCGATGCTGGCATCGGTGCTGAACGGCGCCAGCGGACTGCCGAGGCCCGGCCGATAATTCAGGCTGTCGAAGCCGGCATAGACCGAGACCGGCAGATTGCCGGCACCCTTGAAATTGTAGCCGGTCAGCGTGCTTTGCCAGGCGAGCGCGCCGAAAGCCGACGCCGCGCCGGCCTGGCCCATACCCAGGCCATTGAGACCGACGCTGCCGGCCTGGCCGCTGACAAACAGGCCGGTGCGGAAATTGTCGCGCCAGTCGCCGTCGCGGGCGGGCGCGTCGAAACCCGGAAAATTGCCATAGGTGGTGGCGCCGCCCGCGCTGCCGCCAAACCCGAACGGCCCGCCAGGCAGCCAGTATTGCACCGGCGCGACCTGGGCCTGCGCCGCCTGCCCGGCCAGGCACAGCATCGCGACGGCGATGGCGCGGATGGCTTCGCGGTTGAAAATCGACATCGGGGCACCCCGTGACATGCGTGGCCAGTCTACGGCACCGACCGCGCCAAGGCCAGCGAGCGCAGGATCGAATGACCGACGCAAAGTCGCAGGCGGGATCAGGCGCGCTCTTGTCGACCGAGGTCCGCCGCGCGAAGACGGATGCGCCGTAACGCGCCGTCCGGAAAATGGCCGGTTACGCGCTGCGCGCTACCCCACCCTACGAGTCCGAGCTTTTCGCCGCGCGCAGCTTGGCCCAATAGTCCAGACGCTTGCGGATCTCGCGTTCAAAGCCGCGGTCGGGCGGATCGTAGAATTGCTGGCGGCCCATCGCTTCCGGGAAGTAGTCCTGGCCGGAAAAGGCCTCCGGGGTGTCGTGGTCGTATTGATAGCCGCCACCATAGCCTTCGGACTTCATGAGCTGGGTGGGCGAATTCAGGATGTGTTTGGGCGGCAGCAGGCTGCCGCCCTCTTTCGCCGCGCGCATCGCCGCCTTGTAGGCCATGTAGACCGCGTTGGATTTCGGCGCGGTGGCGATGTAGACGACGGCCTGCGCGATCGCCAGCTCGCCCTCGGGATGGCCGAGAAAATCAAAGGCGTCCTTGGCGGCGTTGCAGATCACCAGCGCCTGCGGATCGGCGAGGCCAATGTCCTCGACCGCCATCCGCACCACCCGGCGCGCCAGGAACAGCGGGTCCTCGCCGGCGTCGAGCATCCGGCACAGATAATACAAAGCGGCGTCGGGGTCGGAGCCGCGCACCGATTTATGCAGCGCCGAGATCAGATTGTAATGGCCGTCGGCTGATTTGTCGTAGATCGGGGCGCGGCGCTGCAGGATGTCCTGCAACTGCACGGCGTCGAAGCTCTCGTTGGTACGCGCGGCGCGCCAGACCTCTTCGGCCAGCGTCAGCGCGGCGCGACCGTCGCCATCGGCCATCCGTACCAATACGGCACGGGCCTCGTCATCGAGCGGCAATTTCTTGCCTTCGACCTTTTCGGCGTGGACGTAGAGTTTCTCGATCGCGGCCGAGTCGAGCGACTGGAACACCAAGACGCGCGCGCGGGACAGCAAAGCGGCGTTCAGTTCGAACGACGGATTTTCCGTGGTGGCGCCGACCAGCACCACGGTGCCGTCTTCCATCACCGGCAGAAACGAGTCCTGCTGCGCCTTGTTGAAGCGATGCACCTCGTCGACGAACAGCAGCGTGCCCCGCCCCATCTCGCGGCGGGACCGCGCAGCCTCAAACACCTTCTTGAGGTCGGCGACGCCGGAGAACACCGCCGAAATCTGCTCGAAATGCAATTCGGTGGCATCCGCCAGCAGCCGCGCCACGGTGGTCTTGCCGGTGCCGGGCGGGCCCCAGAACACCAGCGAGCCCAGCGTGCGGGTCTCCAGCATCCGGGTCAGCGCGCCGTCGGGACCAAGGATGTGATCCTGGCCGACCACGTCGGACAGCACGCGAGGCCGCAGCCGCTCCGGCAGCGGCTTTGGCGCGTCCTGCTCGAGCCCCGCG
>NZ_JANXTC010000179.1:0-7549 GCF_025356345.1 Tardiphaga sp. | reverse complement strand
CGATACCGATGTCGCCGGTCTTCGCCGCCGCGGCAATGCCGGCGAAGCCGACGGTACCGGTGAAGCCATAGATCAGTGAGGCGCCATACAGCAACATGCCGGACGACAGCGCCCCCAGCACGAAATATTTCAGGCCCGCCTCGGTGGATTTGGCATTGTCGCGGTTGCTCGCGGCGACCACGTAGAGCGCGAGGCTCATCAGCTCCAGCCCCAGATAGAGCATGATCAGATCGCCGGCCGAGATCAGCACCATCATGCCGACGGTCGAGAGCAGCACCAGGATCGAATATTCGAAGATCTTCCGCGATTCGTGCTCGAGGAATTCGCGGGACAGGATCAGCGTCACACCGGAGCCGATCAGCGCCAGGATCTTCAGAAAGCGGGCGAAGTCGTCGACGATGAAACTACCGCCGAAGGTGACCAGTTTACCGGCGGGCAGCAACAGTTCCAGCGCACCCACCACAACCAGCAGGACAACCGCCAGCGCCGTCACGAGGCCGGTGACCTTTGGCCCGTTAAAGGCCCCGATCATCAGCAGCGCCATGGCGCCCACGGCCAGCACAAGCTCCGGCAACACGGGCAGCAGCGAATATCCGGCGGTCTCAAAAGTCATTGCGCGTTGTCCTGACCTGCTGCGTTACGGCAACAGCGCGGCTGCCTTCACGGCAGTCACTGCGGTGGCATAATTGTTGACGAGGAGTTGCACCGAGGCGGCCGACATGTCGAGCACGGGCTTCGGATAGACGCCAAACCAAAGGGTGAGAACGACCAGCGGCACCAGCAGCAGGCCTTCGCGGAAGGTGATGTCCTTGATGCCCACCAGCGCCGGCTTGGTCAGCGCGCCGAACATCACCTTGCGGTACAGCCACAGCGCGTAACCTGCCGACAGGATGACGCCGGTCGCCGCCACGATCGCGGTCGGGATGCTGCTCTTGAAGGTACCGATCAGGGTCAGGAATTCGCCGACGAAACCGGACGTCCCGGGCAGACCGACATTGGCCATGGTGAAGACCATGAACAACAGCGCGTAGAGCGGCATGCGGTTGACGAGGCCGCCATAGGCCGCGATCTCGCGGGTATGGAGGCGGTCATAGACCACGCCGACGCAGAGAAACAGCGCGCCGGAGACAATGCCATGGGAGACCATCTGGAATACCGCGCCGGAGACGCCCTGGGTGTTGCCGGCGAAGATGCCCATGGTCACGAAGCCCATATGGGCAATCGACGAATAGGCGATCAGCTTCTTGATGTCTTCCTGCATCAGCGCCACCAGCGAGGTGTAGACGATGGCGATCACCGACAGCGTCATCACCAGCGGCGTGAAGTACACCGAAGCGTCCGGGAACATCGGCAGCGAGAAGCGCAGGAAACCGTAGCCGCCCATCTTCAACATGATCGCGGCCAGCACGACCGAGCCCGCGGTTGGCGCCTCGACATGGGCATCCGGCAGCCAGGTGTGCACCGGCCACATCGGCATCTTCACGGCGAAGGATGCGAAGAACGCCAGCCAGGCCCAGATCTGCAGATGGCGCGGCACCGCGGTGTGCATCAGCGTCGGAATGTCGGTGGTGCCGGCGTTCCAGTACAGCGCCATGATCGCCAGCAACATCAAGACCGAGCCGAGCAGCGTGTAGAGGAAGAACTTGAAAGACGCGTAGACGCGGCGCGGGCCGCCCCAGACGCCGATGATCAGGAACATCGGGATCAGGCCGCCTTCGAAGAACAGATAGAACAGCACCAGGTCCAGCGCCGAGAAGGTGCCGATCATCAGCGTTTCCAGAATCAGGAACGCCATCATGTATTCGGGGACGCGTTTGGTGATCGATTTCCATGACGCCAGGATGCAGAACGGCATCAGCGCGGTCGTCAGGATCACGAATGGCAGCGAAATGCCATCGACACCCATGTGATAATTAATGGCGTTGGCGAGCCACGGCGCCTTCTCGACGAACTGGAAGTCGCCATTGGCGCCGTCATAGCGCATCACCAGGATCATCGACACCACGAAGGTGATCAGCGTCGTCCAGATCGAGATCCAGCGCGCATTGCGGTTGGCGGCTTCGTCGCCGCCGCGTGCCAGCAGGTAAACCAGAATAGCGCCGACGGTCGGCAGGAAGGTGACAACGGAAAGAATGGGCCAGGTCATGACGGAAGCCGACGACATCACTGGCCCCCCAGGCCGAATATGAACCAGGTGATCAAGCCGGCGACGCCGATCAGCATCGCAAAGGCATAGTGATAGAGATAGCCGGTCTGGATCCTGACCGCGCCACGGGTGATATCCATCACGCGCGCCGAGATGCCATCGGGACCGAGACCATCGATGATCTTGCCATCACCGACCTTCCACAGGAAGCGGCCGATCCACTTCGCGGGGCGGACGAAAATCAGATCGTAGAGCTCGTCAAAATACCACTTGTTGAGCAGGAACTTGTACAGCAGCGGATGCTGGCCGGCGAGCTCGACGGGCAGATACGGGCGACGGATGTAGAACAGCCACGACACCAGGAAGCCGACCGCCATCATCACCGTCGGCAGATAGGCGATCATCGCCGGGATGTGATGCATCTCCTCGAGAATATGCGCGTTGTTCTTCAGCGACTCGCGGAAGAACTCTCCCACGCCGTGACCGGCAAACAATTCCTTGAACGGGAAGCCGGCCAGGATCGAACCGGCGCCGAGCACCGCGAGCGGCGCCAGCATCCAGTACGGCGCTTCATGCGCGGCCTCGTAATGCTTGCGGTCGTGAGGCTCGCCATGAAAAGTCTTGAAGATCAGTCGCCAGGAATAGAATGAGGTCAGGCCGGCGGCGATCACCGTCATCAGGAAGCCGTACAGCGCGAACGGATTATGCGCGACATAAGCGGCCTCGATGATGGCGTCCTTGGAGAAATAGCCGGCGGTCAGTGGGAATCCGGTCAGCGCCAGCGTGCCGATCACCATCATGGCGTAGGTGAAGGGGATCTTGTCCTTCAGCCCGCCCATGTTGCGGATGTCCTGCTCGTGATGCATCGCGTAGATCACCGAGCCGGAACCCAGGAACAGCAAGGCCTTGAAGAAGGCATGCGTGAACAGATGGAACATGGCGACCGAATAGGCCCCTGCCCCCAGCGCCACGAACATGTAGCCGAGCTGCGAACAGGTCGAATAGGCAACGATCCGCTTGATGTCGTTCTGCACCAGACCGATGGTGGCAGCGAACAGCGCCGTGGTCCCGCCGACCAGCATCACGAAGGCCTGGGCGTTGGGCGCCAGTTCGAACAGCGGCGACATCCGCGCCACCAAGAACACGCCGGCGGTCACCATGGTCGCGGCATGGATCAGCGCCGACACCGGGGTCGGACCTTCCATGGCGTCCGGCAGCCAGGTGTGCAGCAGGAACTGGGCCGACTTGCCCATCGCGCCCATGAACAGCAGCAGGCAGGTCAGGGTCAGGGCATCGGCATGCCAGCCGAAGAAGTCGATGGTCTTGCCGGTGAGGCCTGGCGCGCCGGCAAAGATGTGTCGAAATCGGTCGAGCCGATCAGCATGAAGATCGAGAAGATGCCGAGCAGGAAGCCGAAATCGCCGACGCGGTTGACCACGAAGGCCTTGATCGCCGCGGCGTTCGCGGTCGGCTTCTGATACCAGAACCCGATCAGCAGATAGCTCGCGAGACCGACGCCTTCCCAGCCGAAGAACAGCTGCAGCAGATTGTCGGCGGTCACCAGCATCAGCATCGCGAAGGTGAAAAGCGACAGATACGCCATGAAGCGCGGCCGGTTCGGATCATCTTCCATGTAGCCGATCGAATAGATGTGCACGAGCGACGACACCGTGGTGACGACGACCAGCATCACCGCGGTCAGCGTGTCCACGCGCAGCGTCCACGACAGCTGCAGATCGCCCGACGTGATCCAGGGCATCAGCACGATGCGGGCGTCGTGATGCATGAAGCCGACATCGATCAGCGTCACCCAGGACAGCACGGCGGAAACGACCAGAAGCGTGGCAGTGATCAGCTCGGCCGCGCGCGAACCGGCGGCGGCGGGCTCGATTGCGTGATGGTCGCCGTGTCCGTGATCGTCAGCGGCGTGTTCATCATGCGCATGCGCCGCGTGCGCATCGCCGTGATGGTCCAGTTCATCGCCACTTGGGTTGCGCGCATGCGCACCCGACAGGGCGATCAGGCCGGCGATCATGGCGCCGATCAGCGGCAGGAAAACAAGAGCCTGGATCATAGCTGGCTCAGCCCTTCATCAGATTGACGTCTTCAACCGCGATCGAGCCACGGTTGCGGAAATATACCACCAGCACGGCAAGACCGATCGCCGCCTCGGCGGCGGCCACGGTCAGCACCAGCAAGGCAAACACCTGGCCGACGATGTCGCCGAGGAAGGACGAGAACGCCACCATGTTGATGTTGACCGCGAGCAGGATCAGCTCGATCGACATCAGGATGACAATGATGTTCTTGCGATTGAGGAAGATGCCGAGGATGCCGAGCGTGAACAGGATCGCGCCGACCGCGAGATAATGCCCGAGACCGATGATCATTTGACCCACTCCCCGGCGTCAGCGTCCCGCAGCCCCTGCCCGGAGGCGACCTTGCGAACGGCCATGGCCAGTTCGGGCGTACGGGCGTTCTGAACGTTGATGTCCTGACGCTTGACGCTGGATTTGTGACGCAGCGTCAGCACGATCGCGCCAATCATCGCCACCAGCAGGATCATGGCGGAGAGCTGGAAGTAATGGATGTACTTCGTATACAGCACCAGGCCGAGCGCCTCGGTGTTGGTCACATTGGTGGGGATTGCCGAGGTAATCGACTTTGTCACGTTCGGATTCATGATCCAGCCGCCCGCGACCAGCAGCAGCTCGGCGAGAAAAATCGCACCGATCAACAGGCCGAACGGCAGATACTCGATGAAGCCTTCGCGCAGCTGCGTGAAGTCGACGTCGAGCATCATGATCACGAACAGGAACAGCACCGCGACCGCGCCGACATAGACGACGATCAGCAGCATCGCGAGGAATTCGGCCCCCATCAGAATGAACAGGCCGGACGCGTTGACGAAGGCCAGGATCAGGAACAGTACCGAATGCACGGGATTGCGCGACGCAATCACCATCACCGCGCAGGCGACGCAGACGCCGGAGAACAGATAGAAGAACAATGCGGGAAGGATCATGATTGGGTCCTACCGGTACGGCGCGTCGAGTTCGATTGATTTCGCAATCTCGCGCTCCCAGCGATCGCCATTGGCGAGCAGTTTCGCCTTGTCATAATATAATTCCTCACGCGTCTCGGTCGCGAATTCGAAATTCGGCCCCTCGACGATCGCATCGACCGGACATGCCTCCTGGCACAAGCCGCAATAAATGCATTTCACCATGTCGATGTCGTAACGCACGGTGCGGCGGGTACCATCATTGCGGCGTGGGCCGGCCTCGATGGTGATGGCCTGGGCCGGACACACCGCTTCACACAGCTTGCAGGCGATGCAGCGTTCCTCGCCGTTCGGGTAACGGCGCAGCGCGTGCTCGCCACGGAAACGCGGCGAGATCGGCCCCTTTTCGAACGGATAATTCAACGTCGGCTTCGGTTTGAAGAAATAGCGCATGGCGAGGACGAACGCCGAAGCGAACTCCGCCAGCAGAAGCGAATGAGCTGTTGCCCTGATATTCATAGTGACCTCATTTCGGAGCAAGGCCCCCGAATTGCAGCACAGCCGCGACGATGATGACGTAGGTCAGCGACAACGGGAGAAATACTTTCCAGCCCAGCCGCATCAACTGGTCGTAGCGGTAGCGCGGCACGATCGCCTTCGCCATCGCAATCATGAAAAACATGAAAAATACCTTGAGCACGAACCAGATGATTCCGGGTACCCAGGTGAACGGTGCGAACGGGATCGGCGACAGCCAGCCGCCCATAAACATGATCGCGGCCAGCGCGCACATCGTGGTGATGGCGACGTATTCGCCCAGCATGAAGAGCAGGTACGGCGTCGAGCCGTATTCGGTCATGAAGCCCGCGACGAGTTCCGATTCAGCCTCGACGAGGTCGAAGGGCGGACGGTTGGTCTCGGCCAGCGCCGAGACGTAGAATACCACGAACATCGGAAACAGCGGGATCCAGTACCAGCCGAGGATGCCCCATTTGGTATTCTGCGCCTCGACCACGGCCGACAGATTAAGCGAACCGGCACACAGCAGCACGGTGATGATGACGAAGCCGATCGAGACTTCGTAGGACACCATCTGCGCCGCGGAACGGAGCGCGGCGAGGAAGGGGTATTTCGAATTCGACGACCAGCCGGCCATGATCACGCCATACACCGACAGCGACGAGATCGCGAAGATGTAGAGCACGCCAACATTGAGATCGGCGATCACCCAGCCGAGGTCCATCGGGATCACCGCCCAGGCGGCCAGCGCCAGCACGCAGGACACCAGTGGCGCCAGCAGGAACACGCCCTTATTGGCGCTGGAGGGAATCACCGGCTCCTTCAGCACGAATTTCAGCAAATCGGCGAAGGATTGCAGCAGGCCGAATGGCCCGACCACGTTGGGCCCGCGACGGATCTGCACCGCGGCCCAGATCTTGCGGTCCGCCAGCAGGATGTAGGCAATCGCAATCAGCAACACCACGAGCACGAGAAGCGACTGCGCGATCATGATGATCAGCGGCCACAGGGTGCTAGTCCAAATCTCAGCCATCGGTTTACTCCGCCGCCGTCAGCATCTGGCCCGAGGCCAGGCGGGAACATTCCGCCATGATGGCTGACGCGCGCGCGATCGGGTTGGTCAGGTAGAAGTCCTCCACGGAGGTCTTGAACGGCGTCTTGTCGACGTTGCCGGTCTTGCCCGCAAGGGTCTTGATCGCACCGGCATCGCCGGGCTCGATCTGGTCGAGCCGGATCAGATGCGGCACCGCCTTGAAGATCGCCTGGCGCAATGCCGACAGCGAATCGAACGGCAGCTTCTTGCCGAGCACGTCGGACAGCGCGCGGATCACCGCCCAGTCCTCCCTCGCCTCGCCCGGCGGGAAAGCCGCACGGGCCGCCATCTGCACGCGACCTTCGGTGTTGACATAAATGCCGGATTTTTCGGTGTAGGCGGCGCCCGGCAGGATCACGTCGGCGCGGTGCGCACCGCGGTCGCCATGGGTGCCGATGTAAACCAGGAAGGTGCCATCGGCGACCTTGACGTCGTCGGCACCGAGCGAGAACAGCACGTCGAGCGAACCAGCCTTGGTCATGTCCGTGACGCTGAGGCTGCCGGCGGACGGCGCAAAGCCGAGATCCAGCGCGCCGACCTTCGAAGCCGTCGCCTGCAACACGGCAAAGCCGTTCCAGCCGTCCTTGATGGCGCCGAAGTCGGACGCCAGCCTGGCGGCCATCGCCAGAACAGCCGCGCCATCAGCGCGCGACACAGCGCCAGCGCCAACCAGCACGATCGGCTTCTTGGCACCCTTCAGCACGTCGGCGAAGGCATTCTTGCCGGCGGCGAGTTCAGCCAGCGAATCGCTGCCCGCGCCGAGATAGTCGTAGAGATAGGTCAGGTC
>NZ_JANXTC010000134.1:0-5577 GCF_025356345.1 Tardiphaga sp. | reverse complement strand
GTCCTACGCGTCGATGGCCAAGATGAAGGCAGTGCAGCCGCAACTGGCTGCGCTGAAGGAGCGCTATCCCGACGACAAGATGAAGCAGCAGCAGGAGATGATGGAGATCTACAAGAAGGAGAAGATCAACCCGATCGCCGGTTGTCTTCCCGTCGCCCTGCAGATCCCGGTGTTCTTTTCGCTCTACAAGGTTCTGTTCGTCACCATCGAAATGCGTCATGCGCCGTTCTTTGGCTGGGTCAAGGATCTGTCAGCGCCGGATCCGAGCCATTTGTTCAACCTGTTCGGCCTGCTGGCGTTCGACCCGACCACCGTGCCGGTGATCGGCCAGTATCTCGGCATCGGCGTCTGGCCGATCATCATGGGCATCACAATGTGGTTCCAGATGAAGCTGAACCCGACGCCGCCGGATCCGACGCAACAGATGATCTTCAACTGGATGCCGCTGATCTTCACCTTCATGCTCGCCAGCTTCCCGGCCGGCCTCGTCATCTACTGGGCCTGGAACAACACCCTCTCGGTGCTGCAGCAGAGCTACATCATGAACCGCAATGGCGTGAAGGTTGAACTGTTCGACAATATCAAGGCCATGTTCGTGAAGAAGCCACCAGTCGAGAAGAAGACGTAACGACGACGCTCACCAGCTCCTCCCGTCATTGCGAGGAGCCCTTGCGACGAAGCAATCCAGTCTGCGATCGCAGCTCTGGATTGTTTCGTTTAGCTCGCAATGACGACTAAGGAACCTTCGCATGAACGCGGAAACCGATGCGAAGCTGATCGAAGACAAGAGGCTGCTTGAACAGGGACGGCTGCTATTCGCCGGCGACTGGCAATTCATCTGGGCATCGCCCTCGATCGAGACGCTGCCGCCGATGCAGGGCGTCGAGGTCGCCTTTGCCGGCCGCTCCAATGTCGGAAAATCCAGCCTGATCAATGCGCTGACCGGCCGTCACGCGCTGGCGCGGACCTCGCACACGCCCGGCCGCACCCAGGAGCTGATCTTCTTCCAGGGTCCGGAAAACGCTGATTTTCGCCTCGTCGACATGCCCGGCTACGGCTACGCCTCGGCGCCGAAGGTCAAGATCGCCTCCTGGACCTCGCTGATTCATAATTTCCTGCAGGGCCGCAGCAGCCTGGCGCGGGTCTATGTGCTGATCGATTCCCGCCACGGCCTCAAGGACGTCGATCTCGACGTGCTGAAGACGCTGGATAAGTCCGCGGTCAGCTACCAGGTCGTGCTGACCAAGGCCGACCAGGTCAAGAAGACCGAGCTGGAAGCGACGACCGAGGCGGTGCGCACGACGCTGCTGAAGCATCCCGCGGCCTTCCCGGAACTGCTGGTGACGTCGTCGCGCACCGGCGCCGGGATGGCCGAGCTTCGCGCCGCCATGGTGCGGCTGCTCGGCGAGCGCAGCCGATGACTCGCTCCGGCCTGTTGCGCATCCTGATCATTCTCACCGGCGTGATGGGCGCCGACGGCGTCATCCTTGCCGCCGCCGCCGCGCATCAGCCCGACGCCACCCGGCTGGCTTCGGCCTCCTCGATGCTGCTGTTCCATGCGGTCGCAGTGATCGGCGTGGTGGCGCTGATCGAGCGCGGCATCGTGCACCCGCAGATCGGCCTCAGCGCCGCCATCGGCTTCGTGGTCGCAGCCGCTCTGTTCGCCGGCGATCTCACGGTTCGGCAATATGCCGGTCACGGCCTGTTCCCGATGGCCGCCCCAACCGGCGGCACCCTGCTGATCGTCAGCTGGCTGGCGCTGGCGGTATCGGCGGCGTGGCCGCGCAAGGTTTGAGAGCCTTGTTTCGCCCGCTCTCCCTCGCGGGAGCGGGAGAGCCATGCTTTGCGCCGCCTCGATCAATCGGCTAGAACGCGCCGCAGATTGCTCATTGTGAGACCCCGCTTCATGACCGACGCGCCCCATATCAGTCCGCTCGATCAGGCCCGCATCCTGTCCGAGGCGCTGCCCCACATGCAGCAGTATGACGAGGAAACCATCGTCATCAAATATGGCGGACACGCGATGGGCGCCGAGGACATGGCCAAGGCCTTTGCCCGCGACATCGTGCTGCTGGAGCAGACCGCGATCAATCCGGTCGTGGTCCATGGCGGCGGACCGCAGATCGCCACCATGCTGCAGCGGCTCGGCATCAAGTCCGAATTCGCGGCCGGATTGCGCATCACCGACGCCGCCACCATCGAGATCGTCGAAATGGTGCTGGCTGGCTCGATCAACAAGACGCTCGTCGGCTACATCAATGAAGCCGGCGGCAAGGCGGTCGGCCTGTGCGGCAAGGACGGCAACATGGTCACCGCCACCAAGGCGACGCGGACCATGGTCGATCCGGACTCCAACATCGAGAAGGTGGTGGACCTTGGCTTTGTCGGCGAACCCGACAAGGTCGATCTGACGCTGCTCAACCAGTTGATCGGCCACGATCTGATCCCGGTTCTGGCACCGCTGGCAACTTCAAGGGAAGGTCAGACCTTCAACGTCAACGCCGACACCTTTGCCGGCGCGGTCGCCGGCGCGCTCAAGGCCAAACGGCTGCTGCTGCTCACCGATGTGCCGGGCGTGCTCGACAAGTCGAAGAAGCTGATCCCGCAGCTGTCGATCAAGGACGCGCGCAAGCTGATTGCCGACGGCACCATCTCCGGCGGCATGATCCCGAAGGTCGAGACCTGCATCTATTCGCTCGAACAGGGCGTCGAGGGCGTGGTGATCATCGACGGCAAGATGCCGCATGCGGTGCTGCTCGAACTGTTCACCAATCAGGGTACGGGGACGCTGATCTACAAGTGAGCACGGCGCGAACCAGGGGAAGCGTCACGGCCGTTCTAGGTGGCCTGCTCCTGTTCGCGCTCGTCAATCCGGCCCGCGCCGATCTCCGCCTCTGCAACCGGATGAGCTATGTCGTCGAGGCGGCGGTCGGCACCGACGACAAGGGCGACACCACCACCCGCGGCTGGTTTCGCATCGATCCGGCGCAGTGCCGCATCGTCGCCTCCGGCACGCTGACCATCGACCGCATCCTGCTGCATGCCCGCGCGCTCGGCGTCTACGGCGCCTCGCCGGTGCCGCAGGGCGGCAGCGACACGCTGTGCATCGCGCCGGAGAATTTTGTGATCGCTGCCGCGCGACAGTGTCGTGTCGGGCAGAGCCAGGCGGCATTCGCCACGGTCAAGCCGTCGCAGGATGCCGAAGGCAATTTGATCGCCTATCTCGCCGAGGACAGCGAATATGACGACGAGCAGGCCAAGCTCGCCGCGATCCAGCGGCTGCTGGTGATCGCGGGCTACGACGCCGCGCCGATCGACGGTGTCGACGGTCCGAAGACGCAGGCCGCACTTTCGGCGTTCCTGAAAAGCCGTGGGCTTTCCGGCAATGTGGTGCAGGCACCGGATTTTTTCGAGACCATGATCAACGCCGTGCAGGCGCCTTCCGCCACCGGCCTGACCTGGTGCAACGACACCACCTATAAAGTCATGGCGGCGATCGGCACCGAGGACGGCAAGACGACGGTCAGCCGCGGCTGGTACCGCATCGAGCCGGGCAAATGCCTGCGCCCGGACGTCATAGGCCAGCCCCGGCAGGTGCTCAGTTTTGCCGAGGCCATCGATGCCGATGGCCGCGCAATCCGGCTGAAAGACAAGGCGCTGAACTGGGGCGGCGGCAGAACGTTGTGCACGCGCGAGAGCAAGTTCGAGATCAACGACCATAGCGATTGCGGCCTGCGCGGCCTGACCGCTGCCGGTTTCGTCGCCGTCGACCTGAGCGGCGGCGGCAAGACCCTGCGATTTGCACCGCCATAACGGCCAACCGGGACATCCATGACCATAGCGACCAAGCCTGCCCGCGATTTCACCCAAGTCCAGACCTGGGTATTCGACCTCGACAACACCCTGTACCCGCACCACGTCAATCTGTGGCAGCAAGTCGACGGCCGAATCCGTGATTTCGTCTCGAATTTCCTCAAGGTCCCGGCGGACCAGGCCTTCAAGATCCAGAAGGACTATTACAAGCGCTACGGCACAACCATGCGCGGCCTGATGACCGAACATGGCGTCAGCGCCGACGACTTCCTCGCTTATGTGCACGAGATCGATCACTCGCCGCTCGAGCCCAATCCGGCGATGGGGGCCGCGATCGCGCAATTGCCCGGCCGCAAGCTGATCCTCACCAACGGGTCGGTCGCCCATGCCGGCGCGGTGCTCGACCGGCTCGGCATCGCCGCCGAGTTCGAGGCGGTGTTCGATATCATCGCCGCCGATCTCGAACCGAAGCCCGCGCAGCAGACCTATGACAAGTTTCTGCGGCTGCACGACGTCGACCCGGCCGGGGCGGCGATGTTCGAGGACCTGTCCCGCAATCTGGTCGTGCCGCATGCGCTCGGCATGACCACCGTGCTGGTGGTACCCGACGGTGACGCCGAAGTGGTGCGCGAGGACTGGGAACTGGAAGGCCGTGACGCCGACCATGTCGATCATGTCACCGACGATCTGACCGGGTTTCTGGCGGCGCTCAACGCGGCGAGGTAGCTTTCTTGGTTTTCCCCTCGTGGGAGAAGGTGCCTTCGCGAAGCGAAGGCGGATGACGGGGAGCCCAAAGGTTTCGTACCTGTGGCCCCCCCACCCGTCCGCGCTGTCGCGCGGCCCCCCTCTGCCACAAGGGGAGAGGGGAAGAGTCAACCTTGACTCTCCCTCCCCAAATCCCGACAAAAGCCGTCCAATTTGCCTGCCGGCTCATGCCCGCGTGAAGGAAATTCCGATGTCGCTAACCGCCCTCGAAGCTACCATCAACGCCGCGTTCGATGCGCGCGACACCATCAACGCCACCACCATGGGCGAGATCCGCGATGGCGTCGATCATGCATTGAACCTGCTCGACAAGGGCGAGGCCCGCGTTGCCGAGCGGCAGGCCGACGGCGTCTGGAAGGTCAACCAGTGGCTGAAGAAGGCCGTGCTGCTGTCGTTCCGCCTCAACGACATGAGCGCGATCCCGGGCGGCCCCGGCGGATCGTCGTGGTGGGACAAGGTGCCGTCGAAATTCGACGGCTGGGGCGACAATGCGTTTCGCGACGCCGCCTTCCGCGCCGTGCCCGGCGCCATCGTGCGCCGCTCGGCCTATATCGCGAAAAACGTCGTGCTGATGCCGTCCTTCGTCAATCTCGGCGCCTATGTCGACGAGAGCACGATGATCGACACATGGTCGACGGTCGGCTCCTGCGCCCAGATCGGCAAGCGCGTGCACATTTCCGGCGGCGTCGGCATCGGCGGCGTACTGGAGCCGCTGCAGGCCGGCCCCGTGATCATCGAGGACGATTGCTTCATCGGCGCGCGCTCGGAAGTCGCCGAGGGCGTCATCGTCCGCAAGGGCGCGGTGCTGGCCATGGGCGTGTTCCTCGGCGCCTCGACCAAGATCGTCGACCGTGAGACCGGTGAAGTGTTCGTCGGGGAAGTGCCGGAATATTCGGTGCTGGTGCCGGGCAATCTGCCCGGCAAGCCGATGAAGAACGGCGAGATCGGCCCTTCCACAGCCTGCGCCGTGATCATGAAGCGCGTCGACGAGCGCACCCG
>NZ_JANXTC010000098.1:0-3115 GCF_025356345.1 Tardiphaga sp. | reverse complement strand
CAACACCTACATCTATCCGCCGACGCCCTCGATGCGGATCATCTCGGATATTTTTGCGTACACATCGCAAAAGATGCCGAAGTATAATTCGATCTCGATTTCCGGCTATCACATGCAGGAAGCCGGCGCGACGCAGGATCTGGAGCTCGCTTACACACTGGCCGACGGCGTCGAATATCTGCGCGCTGGCCTGGCCGCCGGCATCGACGTCGATCACTTCGCGCCGCGGCTGTCATTCTTCTGGGCTATCGGCATGAACTTCTTCATGGAAGTCGCCAAGATGCGCGCAGCGCGGCTTTTGTGGGCAAAACTGCTGACTCAGTTCAATCCGAAAAATCCAAAGTCGCTGAGCCTGCGCACGCATTGTCAGACTTCAGGCTGGTCGCTGACCGCGCAGGATGTCTACAACAACGTGATGCGCACCACGATCGAGGCGATGGCCGCGACCCAGGGCCATACCCAGTCGCTGCACACCAATGCGCTCGACGAGGCGCTGGCGCTGCCGACCGATTTCTCGGCGCGGATCGCCCGCAACACGCAATTGTTCCTGCAGCAGGAGAGCGGCACCAACCGCATCATCGATCCCTGGGGTGGCTCCTATTACGTCGAGCGGCTGACGCAGGAGCTCGCCGCCAAGGCGTGGGGCCACATCCAGGAAGTCGAGGCGCTGGGCGGCATGGCCAAGGCGATCGAGGCCGGCGTGCCGAAGCTGCGGATCGAGGAAGCCTCTGCCAAGACACAAGCGCGGATCGATGCCGGCCGCCAGGCGGTGATCGGCGTCAACAAGTATAAGCCGGTGGATGAGGCGCCGCTCGACGTGCTGAAGGTGGAGAACTCCATCGTGCGGCGGATGCAGATCGACAAGCTGGCGCGACTGAAGAAGGAACGCAGCCAGGCCGATGTCGATGCGGCGCTACATGCGCTGACGCGCGCGGCCAGCGAGGGCAATGGCAACCTGCTGGCGCTGGCGATCGACGCCGCGCGGGCAAAATCCACCGTCGGAGAAATCTCCGACGCGCTGGAGAAGGTCTATGGCCGGCATCGGGCGGAAATCAAATCCATCACCGGCGTCTACAAGCGGGAGGCTGCCACCATGTCCAATCGGGTTGCGCAGGTACAGGCACTGATCGACGCCTTCGAAGACGCCGAGGGCCGCCGCCCGCGCATTCTGGTCGCCAAGATCGGCCAGGACGGCCACGACCGCGGCCAGAAGGTGATCGCCTCGGCCTTCGCCGATGTCGGCTTCGACGTCGACATCGGACCACTCTTCGCTACCGCCGACGAAGCCGCGCGTCAGGCGGTGGAGAACGACGTCCACATTCTGGGCCTGTCCTCGCTGGCCGCCGCGCACCTTTCCGCGGTGCCGGAGTTGAAGGCGGCGCTGAAGAAACTGGGTCGCGACGACATCATGATCATCATCGGCGGCGTGGTGCCGCCGCGGGATTATGCCGAACTCTACAAGGCTGGCGCGGAGGCAATCTTCCCGCCCGGCACCGTGATCGCAGACGCGGCGGAAGAGCTGATCCACAAGCTCAATGCCAGGCTGGGGCATAGCGAGGCGGCGGAGTAGGACACCATCCGGCAGTATGGTACGATATAGCCATGACCGAGGTTGCCAATATCACGCTGGACACGATCCTCACGAAGCTGCGCGAGCTTGCGCCTGCCATCAAGGCGGAAGGAGCAACGCGGCTCGCGGTATTCGGGTCCTGGGCGCGTGGCGACGCGCGACCGGACAGTGATCTCGACCTCCTGATCGAGACGTTTGACCGCCCCGACAGCACGCGACAGTTCGATTGGTCCAACGTCATGAACATGATTGAGGACTCGGTCGGCATCTGGCCGCATCTGATGTATCCGACGGAGTTGACACCCCGCATCAGGGAACGAATGGCTGACGATCTGATCGAGGTATTCTGAATGCCTCCCTCTATGGAAGACCAGTTTCAGGATATTCTCAGATCCTCGACCAAGAGCGGGATGTTTACCGAAGGTCGCAGCTTCGACGAATTCGTGTCCGATGACATGCGCTATCTCGCGACCGAGCGCTTGCTCGGAATGGCCTGCGAAGCCGCCGTTAAATTATCCGACAACGTCAAACAATCGGCGCCGCACATCAACTGGCGCGAGATGAACAATTTCGCCAATCTCTCGCGTCACGCCTATCATTCGACCAACGCCGACAAGGTTTGGAAAATCATTCCGAATGACATCCCCCTGCTGAAAGCCTTTGTCGAACAGCGCATTCGCGAAGGCGGCCAATGACTCCGTCTTCAACACCGAAGCCGCTAGCGAAGCCACGCGCTCCCCTCGATATTTCCGCCCTTGCCGCTTCCGTCCGCGCCGGTAATCGCGCCGCGCTGGCGCGGGCGATCACGCTGATCGAAAGTCGTCGTGCCGACCATCAGGCCCGCGCGCGCGAACTGGTGCAAATGCTGCTGCCGGACACCGGCCGCGCCATTCGCGTCGGCATCACCGGTTCGCCGGGTGTCGGCAAATCGACCACCATCGACGTGCTCGGCATGTATCTGCTGAGACAGGGCCACAAAGTCGCGGTGCTGGCGGTGGATCCGTCGTCAGCGCGCACCGGTGGCTCGATCCTCGGCGACAAGACACGGATGGCGCTGCTGTCGGCCGAAGACAATGCGTTCATCCGGCCGTCGCCGGCGTCGGGCACACTCGGCGGCGTGGCGGCGAAAACCCGCGAGGCGATGCTGCTGTGCGAGGCCGCCGGCTTCGACGTGGTGCTGGTGGAGACGGTCGGCATCGGGCAGTCGGAAACCGCGGTCTGCGACATGACCGACTTCTTCCTCGCGCTGATGCTGCCCGGCGCCGGCGACGAGTTGCAGGGAATCAAGAAGGGACTGGTCGAACTCGCGGACATGATCGCGGTCAACAAGGCGGACGGCGACAACATCGCCCGCGCCAATCTCGCGGCCGGCCAGTACCGCGGGGCGCTGCATATCCTGACGCCGCGCTCGGAGCACTGGTATCCGCCGGTACTGACCTATTCGGCGCTGGCCGGCACCGGCATCGCCGAACTCTGGCAGAAGATCCTTGATCATCGAACCGCCATGAATGCCTCCGGCGACTTTGCCCAGCGCCGGCGCGAACA
>NZ_JANXTC010000089.1:0-3310 GCF_025356345.1 Tardiphaga sp. | reverse complement strand
TCGCCTCGTGTCATTGCCAGGATCTCATCCGTCGAAAACCCGGCATTCGCTGTTCCGCGCACCTGCTCGAAACGGTCCGGGTCCAGCGGCTGTGCCGCTTTGGCCTTTTCAATGACCACGCTTCCATCGGCCGTATGTCGGCAATCAACCTCGCTGCCGGGGCCGATGCCGAATTTTTCGAGAACGGCTTTCGGGATTTTCAGCTGTCCGTCGTCCGTCACCTTGCTGGCTGCCATACCGACCTCCAAAATATTGTCGCCCGATTATGATAATCTAGCCACCGCCGTCGCAAATTTCGATGGTTAATCGCGCCTTAACCTCGGCGTATCATGGTGGCTTGATCCCTTGGATCGGTCACCTCGTGCGGGCCGACCGTCCCGAAAGTGTTGCTTGAGTATGGTGATGTCCGGTTCTCCCCCCGCGGCGCATGGCGCTGGTGCAACGGCCGGCGAGCGTTCGCCGTTTGCGCGGCTGACCGAACTGCTGGCGCCGTACAAGCCGGGCAAGCCGCTGATCACGCTGTCGCTCGGTGAACCGCAGCACCCGGTGCCGGATTTCGTCGGTCCGATTCTTGCCAAACATATCGGCGATTTCGGCCGTTATCCGGCTGCCAAGGGCATTGAGCCGTTCCGCCGCGCTGCCGCGACCTGGATGGGAACCCGGTTCGAACTACCGCGACCGCTCGATCCGGACAGCGAAATTCTGGTGTTGAACGGCAGCCGCGAAGGCCTGTTCTTCGCAGCGATCGCCGCGGCGCGATTCGTGGCGCCGCGCAGCGGCCCGCCGGCGATCCTGCTGCCCAACCCGTTTTATCCCGCCTATGGCGCCGGTGCCCGCGCCGCCGGCTGCGAAGCGGTGTTCCTGCCGACCACGCTGGCCAACGGATTCTTGCCGGATCTCGATGCGCTGGACGAAGCGACCTTGTCGCGCACGGTGGCGATGTACATCGCCTCGCCGGCCAATCCGCAGGGCGCGGTCGCTTCCCACGCGTACTTCACCCGGCTGCACGCGCTGGCAATTCGCCACGGCTTCATCGTGCTGTCCGACGAATGCTATTCGGAGATCTACACCAAGGCTGCCCCCGGCAGCATGCTGGAATGCGCCGGGCCGGACTTTGCCAATGTGGTGGCGTTCCAGTCGCTGTCGAAGCGCTCGAACCTGCCAGGGATGCGGGTCGGCTTTGCCGCCGGCGACCGCAAATTCCTCGGCGCCTTTCACGAGTTGCGCAATGTGGCCGCGCCGCAGGTGCCGGTGCCGCTGCAGCAGGTCGCCGTCGCCGCCTATGGCGATGAGAGCCATGTCGAGGAAAATCGCCGACTCTACGGGTTGAAATTCGACCTTGCCGATCAGATCCTCGGCCACCGTTATGGCTATCAACGCCCGGCCGGTGGCTTCTGTCTGTGGCTTGATGTCTCCGCGCATGGCGGCGACGAAGAAGCCACTTTGAAACTCTACCGCGACGGCGGCGTGCGGGTGGTGCCCGGCTCTTATCTGGCGCGCCCGCAACCCGATGGCAGCAATCCGGGCGCCGGCTACATTCGCCTGGCGCTGGTACAGGACAGTGAAACGACGGCCGAGGCGTTGCATCGGCTGGTCGCGATTCTGGATTAAACGCAGGACGATATGAGCACCACGATCGAACGCGTCATCCCCCTGGTCGGCCAGCTTCCCGCGTCCATTCGCGAGATGCTGGCGCGACGGCTGCGCGAACTGGCCGGCTTCGGCCTGATCGGCGTCGCGGGCGTAGCGGCCGCGGCGATGATGACCTGGTCGGTCCAGGATCCGAGCCTGAGCCACGCGACCTCGCGCGCGATCCGCAACGTGGCCGGCTATCCCGGCGCCATCAGCGCCGATCTGCTGATGCAAATTCTCGGACTCGGGTCGATCATGCTGATCCTCCCGGTGGCCGTCTGGGGCTGGCGCATGATGACGCATCGGGATTTCGATCGCGAAGCGCTACGCATGGCGTGCTGGATTCTCTGCACGGTGCTCGCCTCCGGCTTCGCGAGTTGCTGGCAGCACGGCGGCTCGTGGCCGCTGCCGACCGGCGTCGGCGGCGTGGTCGGCGACGCGCTGTTCCGCGCACCCGCGGTGGTGTTCGGCCCGGTCGGCTTCACCTACCGCTTCGTCCTCGGCATCATTCTGTGTACGGCCATGGTCGCGGCCTTCCTGATGGCCTGCGGGCTGGGATCGCGTCCAAAGGAAGAGTTCGCCGAGATCGCCGATGACGATGCGCCGTTCGAAGAAGAGGAGGACGACCGCCGTTCGGTGTCGCTCGGCTGGGCGACGCATGCGCTGCTCAGCCTCAAGGCGCGGATCGGGCGGCTGCTGTCGATGATCTACGGCCGGATGGTGGCCAGCGCCCCGGATTCCCGCCACGGTTCCTTCGAACGCCACGAGCCCAATCTCGGCGGTCGCCGCAGCCCGTCGATCGCGCCGCAAAGCCGCGACGACGAAGATGCTGAGCACGACACCGAAGAGGAAGAACAAGACGAAGAAGAAGTCGAACCAGCCCCGGTCGCCCGCGCTCGCAAGAAACCCGAGGCCAAGGAGCCGGCGCGCAAGAATAATGGCAAGTTCGAACTGCCCTCGGTGTCGGTTCTCACCGCGCCGCGCGCCGCCGATCGCCAGCCACTCAGCAAGGCCGAACTGGAAGCCAATTCGCGCGCACTGGAAGGCGTGCTCAGTGATTTCGGTATCCGTGGCGAGATCGTCAAGGCGCATCCCGGCCCAGTGGTGACCTTGTACGAACTCGAACCGGCGCCTGGTATCAAGTCGTCGCGCGTCATTGGCCTGGCCGACGACATCGCGCGCTCGATGAGCGCCCTGTCGGCGCGCGTCGCCGTGGTCCCCGGCCGCAATGCGATCGGCATCGAGCTGCCAAATGCGCATCGTGAAAATGTTTATCTGCGCGAATTGCTGACGGTGAAGGACACCAATGACGGCAGCATCAAGCTGCCTTTATGCCTCGGCAAGAATATCGGCGGCGATTCGATCATCATCGATCTCGCGCGCACGCCACATATGCTGATCGCCGGCACCACCGGCTCCGGCAAATCGGTCGCCATCAACACCATGATCCTGAGCCTGGTGTATCGGCTGCGGCCGGACCAGTGCCGGCTAATCATGGTCGATCCGAAGATGCTCGAACTGTCGGTCTATGACGGCATCCCGCATCTGCTGACGCCCGTCGTCACCGATCCGAAGAAGGCCGTCGTCGCGCTCAAATGGGCCGTGCGCGAGATGGAAGAGCGTTACAAAAAAATGTCGAAGCTCGGTGTGCGCAATATCGATGGCTACAACACACGCC
>NZ_JANXTC010000079.1:0-9327 GCF_025356345.1 Tardiphaga sp. | reverse complement strand
AGATGTCGGTTTGCGCGCCGTGCTTCAGCTTGGTCTGAAAACCGACCATATTCCACAGCGTCGCCAGCGCGTTGTCCTGCCGCAATTGCACGACGGCCCAGGCCTTGGTCTGCGGGTCATGCTCGTTAGTCAGGCCGACCGGCTTCATCGGACCGTGACGCAGCGTCTCGCGCCCACGCTCGGCCATCACCTCGATCGGCAGGCAGCCGTCGAAATAGGGCGTGTTCTGCTCCCATTCCTTGAAGTCGGTCTTTTCACCGGACAGCAGCGCGTCGATGAAGGCCTCGTACTGGTCCTTGGTCATCGGGCAGTTGATATAATCGGCACCGGTGCCGCCGGGCCCGACCTTGTCATAGCGCGACTGGAACCAGGCGGTGTCCATGTCGATGGAATCCTTGTGCACGATCGGCGCGATCGCGTCGAAGAACGCCAGCGCATCCTGGTCGGTGACGCCGCGTATGGCTTCGGCCAGTGGCGACGAGGTTAGCGGGCCGGTGGCGACAATGACATTGCCCCATTCGGCCGGGGGCAGGCCGGCGATCTCGTGGCGGTCGATGGTAATCAGGGGGTGGTCGGTGAGCGCCCGGGTGACGGAATCCGAAAAGGCATTGCGGTCCACTGCCAGTGCGCCGCCGGCGGGCACCTGGTTGGAATCGGCGCAGCGCATGATCAGCGAGCCCAGCCGTCGCATTTCGGCGTGCAGCAGGCCGACCGCATTGTTCAGCGCGTCGTCGGAACGGAAGGAGTTCGAACAGACCAGTTCTGCCAGGCCCTCGGTGAGGTGGGCCTCGGTCATCCGGTGCGGCCGCATCTCGTGCAGCACAACGGGGATACCTGCGCGGGCAACCTGCCAGGCGGCCTCCGAGCCTGCGAGGCCGGCGCCGATGATGTGAACGTAGTCAGTCAATAAAGGGGCTGTTGTCATGGCCCCGCATGTAGCGCGTTTTGCCGAGAAGTGGAATTCGCTTCGCAGCGTTGTTCGATCGTTGCCGCAGTTTCTTGCGCTCCACGAGAGCGCCCGCTGAAAGCGGACGCTATCCGTGATTCATCAAGACAGACGGATCAACCGTTGTAGGCGCCGGAAGCAACGCGCGGAATGTCCGAACGGTCGAGGCCGATATCGGAAAGCTCGCGGTCGCTGAGCTGGGAGAGTTCGGCAACGTTGCGCTGGTAATCGCGGAACGCCTGGATCATGCGGATGAAGGAAACGAGCATTGTAATTCTCCTGAGTTTGACGGTTCATCTCTTGGAGAAGCAACCGCCGTTGAAATGAATATAGATGGCTATATCGCGGTGCGGCACTGTAAATGTTGCGATGCAGCTAGGCGCTCACCGCATGGCTACAGAAAGGAATGATTAAGGTTCTGGCAACCTGCCTTTTTATTGGTATCGGGCTCGGGTTCTTTGTCGCAAAAACCAAGGTTTCGTTGTTAATTAGTCAGTTAAAACATGCTGTTGCAAAATAATAGAGGTTTCTAAATACCGACGCTCGGGGGGCCGGGCTGGCGCTAGTGAGACGTCACTTGCGTGGGGTAATTCGCAAATTTCCTGAATAATCGCCCGATGGATCGATATGCGTGATTCGCATGGCGTAGGCGAAAATGAATTCAAATTCATATTTTAGATTTTGCGTTAGGGCTGCCCCTTTTCAGGGCCACCGCACGTTGCGGATGCCGGCACGCCAATTCTCACGCTGTCGCATGGCATGTCGCCGGTCGTGGATGCCGGTGCATTGTCGCCGTGACCGCCGCGCGATAATTCGGCAGGCCAGAAGGGCAGCGCCCGTGCCTATTGCAGCGGTGGAGCAGCGCAAGCCCGGTCATACCCGTGATTTTGTGGCCGGTTTCGTCGCTCCGGCCATGCCGGCGCAGGCGCTATGGCGCTTTCGCCAATTGGCTGGCGAAAGCGGCGATCGTCCGGGCGTAGACGTCGCTCTTGTTCCATTGCTGGATGACCGCGAAGTTCGCCGTGCCGGGCGCAAAATCCTGGTCGCGCTTCCAGCCATAGCTGGCAAGATAGTTCGCCGTGGAAGCCAGGACGTCGGGGGCGCTATGGAGCAGGTCTCGACGGCCGTTGGCGTCGAAATCGACCGCGAATTTCAAATAGGAGGATGGCATGAACTGGGTCTGGCCGAGTTCGCCCGCCCAGGCACCGCGCATCTCCGTCGGCGTCAAGTCGCCGCGATCGACGATCCGCAGCGCGTCCAGTAATTCACCGCGAAACATGTCGGCACGACGGCAATCATAGGCCAAAGTGACCAGCGATCGGATGGTGGGGAACTTGCCGGTGTTGACGCCGTAATCCGTTTCCAGCCCCCAGATGGCTACCAGCACCGGTCCAGGTACGCCATATTGCGCTTCGATACGCCCCAGCACCGAGCCGTAACGCTTCAGCATGTCGCTGCCGCGCAGCAGGCGCGGTGGCACCATGCGGCCGGAGAATTGTTCGAAACTCTGCTGGAACACTTGCTGACCGCGGTCGCGCGTCAGCACCGTATTGTCCAGCGTCACGCCATTCAGCGCGGCGTCGATCGCACGCTGTGAAATGCCCTTGCCGGCGGCCTCGGTTCTGACGTCGCCTAGCCAGTTCTCGAAGCTGGCACTGCCACAGGTGGCGGCCGCGTAGCTGGACGAGGGCGCCAGCAGCAAGGCGCTGACAAGCAGCGTTCGGAGCAGGGGGCTGATGATCATCGGGGCTCGTTATGCCGTGGACCGCGGCGCGAATGATACTTCGCACCGCGAAAGGTTTACGGCTAACCGCGGCTAAAACAAGTCCCCTGTCGTGAGTTATTGGCAACGTCGGGGCCGGCGTCGAAACACGACGGCCCCGACGGTTTTAAGGAAATATTACTTGTCGTTGCGCCACTGGAATAGCGAGACCGGGAAGTCCGCCGCCGAGCGCTTGATCTTGTTGCGGGGCGGCAGCGACGGCGGGTTCGGATTGCGCTCCACCAGCTTGCGGTAGAGATGCCAGGTGGCATGGCCCAGCAGCGGAATGGCGACCGCGAGGCCAAGAAACAGCGGCAGCGAGGCGAGCACCAGCACGGCGGCTACGATCAGGCCCCACATTGCCATCGGCAACGGGTTGCGTGCCACGGCACGCATCGAGGTCGTGACCGAGTCAATGACATTGGCATGACGATCCAGCATCAGCGGAAACGAGACGACGCTAATGCATAGCGCGACCACGGCGAACAGGAAGCCGACACCGCAGCCGACCACGATCAATTCCCAGCCTTGCGGCGTGGTCAGGACGCGGGAGACGAAGTTCGGAATTTCGGCCGCCGACTCGTGGCCGAAGGCGGCAACATAGATCGCCTGCGCGGTGGCGATCCAGGTTACGAACAGCACCAGCAGCGCCGCACCGAGCCCGATCATCGCGCCGAGCGAGGGCGAACGCAACACGTCGACGGCGTGCCAGGCGGAGGCCTCGTCGCCCAGTTCGCGGCGGCGGCTGAGTTCATAAAGACCGAGGGCGGCGAATGGGCCGAGCAGGGCAAAGCCGGCGGCCAGTGGAAACAGCAGCGGCAGGATCGAATAGCCGAGCACGGTGCGCGCCAGCATCAGGCCAACGATCGGGTAGATCAGGCACAGCATGATGGCATGACTTGGTACCGCCTTGAAGTCCTCCCAGCCGAGCCGTAGAGAATCTGTCAGGTCAGCAAAGGTAATGGCGCGGACGGCCGGCAGATCGGCCGCGGTCGCCTGTGGCGCGAAGTGCGAGACATTTCCGGGGTATGGCGTGGCCATCGTGATCTCCCTTTTTGTGGCAGCCTTCATCGTGCTTTTCGAGAGCGCGCGGAGCTGCTTGAAGCGATCACGAACAGACCAGACGCGAGAGCAATGAACCGGCCTTGCCGCAACCTGTCTCATCATCCTACGCTCATTGCGCGAAGTCGCGTCTCACGCTTCGGTGAGGTTGCGCCGGGCATTGGCTTCCGGCGAAAGCCCGCGTAGATTTTCCGTGCCGGATCACGCACGATGACTCCGGAACGCATCCGCTACAAGATACTTTCACCTCTTCATCAGATCTATTGGGAGCGACATTATGAGCATTTTCGGAAAAATCATGGGCGCGATTTTCGGTACCAGCGCGACGGCTGCCACCCCGGACGCCGCCCCCGCTGCCGGCGGCGCTGCGACCCCCGCCGCCAGCGGCTCGCCGGTTGCGACGGTGGATGTGGCGCCGATCCTCGACAAGGCGGTTGCCGCCAAGGGCGAGAAGCTGGAGTGGAAGACCTCGATCGTCGATCTGATGAAGGCGCTGGATATCGATTCCAGCCTGACCGCGCGCAAGGAGCTGGCCAAGGAACTGGGTTACACCGGCGACAGCAGCGATTCAGCGACCATGAACGTCTGGCTGCACAAGCAGGTGATGACCAAGCTGGCGGCCAATGGCGGCAAGCTGCCGGCGGATATCAAACACTGATCCCGCGGAAGGACGATCAAAGGCCCGCTCAGCGGGCCTTTTTTTCGCAGTGACCGTTCAGCGTTTTGGATTTAAGAGGTATTAAAGTAGCTCGACCATCAACGGGACAGGCGTCATGATCATCCTTCCGAGATTGTTTACAATGGCTTTGGTGGCATTGCTGCCGTTCGGCGCTGCCGCGCGCGCCGATAGCCTGAAAGTGCTCAGCGCGGGCGCCTTCAAACAGGTGTTGACGGCGACGCTGCCGACCTTCGAGGCGGCTGGCCACGCGGTGACGGTCGATTCAGACACGGTCGGTGGCCTGGTCAAGCGGGTCGAAGCCGGTGAAAGCTTCGACCTGATCATCGCGTCGCCGGCGGCGCTGGCGACCCTGCGCAAGGCGGGCAAGCTCGCTGGCGCCGATACCGATCTGGTTCGCGTCGGCGTTGGTGTCGCGGTGAAGGAGGGCGCAGCCCGCCCCGATATCAGCACGGTCGAAGGCTTCAAGCAGACGCTACTCGCCGCGACGCGTGTGGCCTATATCAATCCCGCGTCCGGCGGCAGCAGCGGCATCTATCTCGACGGGCTGATCGACCGGCTCGGCATCGGCGCCGAGATTCGCGCCAAATCAGTGCTGGTCAATGGCGGCTATTCGGCGGAACGTATCACTAGCGGCGAGGCGGATGTCGCGGTGCAACAGATCAGCGAGTTGCTGCCGGTGAAAGGCGTCGTGCTGGTCGGCGCGCTGCCGGCAGAGATCCAGAACTACACGATCTACGCCGCGGGCCTGGCCGCCGATCCGGCGCACCGACCGGCGGCGCAGGCGCTGATCACATGGCTGCGGAGCCCGCTGGCTCGCGATGCCGCCACTGCCAAGGGAATGGAGCCGATAAGTCCGCCCCCGTCGATCAAATAATCAAAACCAAAAACAGGAGGATAGCCATGGAAAACACCGACCGCAGGACGATCCTGACCACGGCCGCGCTGGCGTTCGTCGGCGCGGTTGCGACAGGGAACCCGGCCCGGGCGCAGGCCGGATCGAAAACTATTTTCGTGGTACCAGCGACCACGATTCCCATCGTCGGCGAGAGCGACGTGTTTCCGGTGCGCCGGATCTATTGCATCGGTCGCAATTATGCCGCGCATGCGATCGAGCGCGGTTCCGACCCGACCCGCGAGCCGCCGTTCTTTTTTCAGAAACCGACCGATGCGATCCAGAACGTCGCGATCGGCACCGTGGTCGATCATGCCTATCCGTCGCTGACCAGGAATTATCACCACGAGGTCGAGCTGGTGGCGGCGTTGAAATCCGGCGGCACCAATATTCCCGCCGAGAAGGCGCTGGAGCACGTCTATGGCTATGCGCTGGGCCTCGACATGACGCGCCGCGATCTGCAGAACGCGCAAGCCGCCGAGAAGAAGCCTTGGGAGATCGGCAAGAGCTTTGATCATGGCGCCGTGATCGGACCGATCCATCCGGTGAGCAAGACCGGGCATTTCACCAAGGGGTCGATCTCGCTGGCGGTGAACGGTACCGTTCGGCAGAACTCCGACCTCGACAAGATGATCTGGAGCGTCGCCGAGCAGATCGCCAAGCTCTCGGAAGCGTTTGAACTGAAGGCCGGCGATATCATCTATTCCGGCACGCCGGAAAATGTCGGCCCGGTGGTCAAGGGCGACGTGCTGCTTTGCAAGCTTCAGGGCCTGCCGGACATGTCGATCAAGATCGTCTGAGGCGAGGGCGTCATCGCGGCAAAGTTCATTCCGGGGCGGGAGCAGCACAGGCTGCGACCTAACCCGGAATCCCGACGTGGCTGAACATTTCGAGGTTCCGGATTCGCACGTTGCTGGCGCAACGCGCGCCCCGGAACGACGGTGTTCATCCCACCATGTCCGCCACTTCCGGATGCTGGTCGAGATAATCCGACACGAACGAGCAGCCGGCGACCACCTTGTGGCCATCGGCCCGGATCAGTTCCAGCGCGCCCGCCACCAGCCTTGATGCGATGCCCTGGCCGCGCAGCGCTGGCGGCGTCTCGGTATGGGTGATGATGACGCGATCGCCGGCCAGCCGGTAATTGGCGAAAGCCACGGTGCCACCGACGTCGAGCACGAATCGGTCATTGGCCTTGTCGTCATGGACCACGGATGCGGCGAGAGCGTCTGTCATGGCTATTCCTTGAGACGGGGCCGGGGCTAAGGGCACTGGTTTGGTCCCGAACAGTCGACGATCACCCGCCCGGTTGCAAGATTACCCGCTCGGTGTCTCGCCGTGCTAGGGTGAATCATCGCGCGCCGGCCCACCGGCGCGTTTTCATTTGAGGCAGGCTTCAGCCGCCAATCACGCCGTCAGGACAGACCATGAGCAATCCGCCCAACCAAAAAGGCCCCAACACCAAGAAGAAGCAAAAGTGCAAGAATTGCGAGGGCAAGGGCCTGCTGAAGAAGGGCGACAAGGTCGTGACCTGCCAGCGCTGCAAGGGGACAGGCTTGCGATAGTACACTTGTCGTTTTTTACCGTCTGACGTAGCATGTTTTCGCCATGATCCGTTCTTGGCGAAATTCGGCGACACGCAAGGTCTGGGAATGCGGATCGTCGAACCAGTTTCGCCGGCTCGATGTCGAGACCGCGATCGATCTTGTACTGGCGTTGAACGCGGCCCATTCGCTTCGCGATCTGAGTCCGCTGAAAAGCGTCGGCCTTCACAAGCTGAAGGGGGACCGCGGCGGGCAGTGGGCGATGACCGTCAACGAACGCTGGCGGATCTGCTTCGAGTTTCGCAAGGGCGATGCCTACGAGGTCGCATTCGCTCATCCGGGCTACACTGGCTGCATCGGCTCAGCCTCTCGGCGTGGTCAGCGCGACGATGACGTCGTCCATGCGCGATAGCATGAAGTTCGGGGCACGTGCCTTCAGGGCAGCGGCGCTGGTATAGCCCCACGACACCGCCGCAAAGTCGATGCCGGCCTCGCGCGCCGCGTCGATGTCGCGAATTTCGTCGCCGATCGAGATCGCTTCGTCCACCGAGATTCCGGTGAGGTCGAGGACGCGCTGAAATTTCGCCTTCTTGCCGAACAGCCCGGCGCCGCAGGCGAAATAGGCGACATGCTGATCGAGATCGCCAAGCACCGTGCGGACATTGTCTTCGCTGTCGGAACTGACAATGGCGATGGTGACGCCGCGCGCCTTCAATTCGCGGAACATGCGATCGACGCCCGGAAACAGTGCGATGCGGTCGATCTGTTTGGATTTCAGCTTGCGCATATCGCGCGCGATCAGCGGGATGCGCCATTTGCTGACGCCAAGCAGCCTGATCAGCTCGCCGGCGCCGACGTTGCGCAATTGGTCAATGCGGTCATTCTCGACGCGCTGAAATTTGTGCTTGTCGGCGACCGCGTTGATGACGCTGAGAAACCAGGGAAAGCTGTCGGACAGCGTGCCGTCCATGTCGAATATCGCGAGTTTATAGGGCATGGTGCTGGGAAGCAGGGATCCTGACCGGTTGCCGGTGCAAGCCGGTCTCGTCGGAGATGGCCGCAGTGTCTATTGAACCGATGATGGGCCCATCGGCCGCACAGATCAACCGCGATCACCGCGGCGAAACGCTGCATGGCGATACGGCCTTCTTCCGACAGGTCGGCGCAGTCTTTAGATAAATCTACCTGCGGCGTGAAGGAGCGTCCCGGCATGCCCGGTAAGGCTCAGCCTTTGAAGCCGGAACGGTGTAGGCTCGCCACTCAGCATAAGTGAAGCCGTACTTCTTCATGCAGGCGAGTGCCTTCGGAGTATTGTTAGCTGGCTCTTGTGCGGAAGCTGCGCAATTGACTGATAGTATCACGACTGAAGCGATCATATATGATTTCATATACATCTCCTACATGCTGCCTAACGCTAGAGTTTATAGCTGGACTGCTTGCGGCACTTAGCGCGGATTGCCTCGGCCTTTTCTTGAGGCCCTGACAGGAAGACACCGCCATCGGGCTGCCGTTTGGCGCCATACTCGATCATGCACTGGCGAGTAAGCTCCAGCGCATCTTTCGCGGCGGCTGGAGTGGCAACGAGAACAGCAGCCAAACCGAGAAGCGACAACGCTTTCATAGTGCACCTCATTTCTTGCTGCAGGTGAATTTGGTCCCGTTCTTCGTGGTGCCGGTGGCCTTGTTTCCGTGCTTTGAAACCGAATAGGTGCCTCCGTCCGGGTATCCCGTCAGATGGATATAGGCCATCGAGCCTCCATCATAATTGCCGGAAATGATGCCTGGAGCGGAACAGGTCCAAGTTTCAGCATGTGCAGGCGTCACGGCCAAAACGAGACAAATTGCGAATTTCTTCATCAATTTCCCCGTTATGGTAGTGGAACCGTGCAAGTCGCTTACGGAACCCACAAGCTCGGCGATTGGGAACATCAGAAATATTGTTGAGCTTGATTCCGAAGTCAATGTTGCCAAAGAGCCGAAATCGGGCGAACGGCTGTGAGACTGGACCATATTTGCGACGACTGCTGCTCCAGATTCGTCGGCAGCGCAAGGCAATCGAGGCACTAAGCCGTCGGTATGAGCTTCAGTCGAAGGTCTCGCCGATTTCCATTCAAATCTCGACCTGGGTGCACATTATTCGGCAGCGACCGGCGTCAGTTCGAATATGCGTCCGTATTTTGCCGCTACCACCAGGTCGCCGCGGCGTAGCGCGCCATGGGCGGCTTCGAGCTTTCGTACCTCCGCCGGTGACAAATAGGGTGACCACGCGGTGTCGTCCTCGATCAATTCGACCTGGATTTCGGCGCCGTATCGACCTTCGTGGATGAACTCTTTCGACGGACGAGTCATAGCGGTCTCCGCTGCATGAAATCCGCGGACCATCGTCGCCGATCGGGTCGATACGCCGTCACCAGAATGGCCGGATGCCGGTGATCCCGGGAA
>NZ_JANXTC010000023.1:0-5986 GCF_025356345.1 Tardiphaga sp. | reverse complement strand
CACCTGCGTGCTGTTCGGCGATGGCGCCGGCGCCATCATCCTGGAAGCGCAGGAGCAGCCTGGCGAATCCACCGATCGCGGCGTCCTGACCACGCATCTGCGCTCCGACGGTCGCCACAAATCAAAACTCTATGTCGATGGCGGTGTGTCCTCGACCCAGACTACCGGTCACCTCCGGATGGAGGGTCGCGAAGTGTTCAAACACGCCGTCGGCATGATTACCGATGTCATTGTCGACGCCTTCCACGCCACCGGCGCCAATGCCGAGAGCATCGACTGGTTCGTGCCACACCAGGCCAACAAGCGCATCATCGATGCCTCCGCGCATAAGCTGCATATTGCACCGCAAAAAGTGGTGCTGACCGTCGACCTGCACGGCAATACCTCCGCCGCCTCGATTCCACTGGCGCTGTCGGTCGCGGTGCAGGACGGCCGCATCAAGAAGGGCGATCTGGTGCTGCTGGAAGCCATGGGTGGCGGCTTCACCTGGGGCTCGGCGCTGATCCGCTGGTAGCCGCGGCGCCAAAATTATCCCGCATTGTCATGGTCTTCGACGCAGTTGCATCGATGAGCGCTGTTGACCGGCGGGCGGTAACCTCATAATTTCTGACAAGAATTTGTTCGCCGGGAGTTGGGGCAGGCGATGACGGGTACGGGTAAAACGGTCACACGCGTCGATCTGTGCGAAGCGGTCTATCAAAAGGTAGGTCTGTCGCGCACGGAATCGTCTGCCTTTGTGGAACTGGTATTGAAGGAAATTACCGACTGCCTGGAGAAGGGCGAGACGGTAAAATTGTCCTCTTTCGGCTCCTTCATGGTCCGCAAGAAGGGGCAGCGGATCGGACGTAACCCGAAGACCGGCACCGAGGTGCCGATCTCGCCGCGCCGGGTGATGGTGTTCAAGCCGTCCGCGATTCTCAAGCAGCGAATCAACGGCGACCTCTCCGAGGCCAACGGCAAAGATACCCACGACGACTGAGTTTGACGTCGCCTGAGAGGTGACCATCCGGGAGATCCAGCACGTGGAAAAATCACCGGATGCGTTCCGAACCATCAGCGAGGTCGCTGACGACCTCGACATCCCGCAGCACGTGCTGCGGTTCTGGGAAACCAGGTTCACCCAGATAAAGCCGATGAAGCGATCCGGCGGCCGGCGATATTACCGTCCGGACGACGTCGATCTGCTGCGCGGTATCCGCCGATTGCTGTACGGCGAGGGCTACACCATCCGCGGGGTGCAGCGGATCCTCAAGGAAAACGGCATCAAAGCGGTGCAGCGGGTCGCCGACGGCATGTCGGGGGCGTCATTCGGCGCGATCGAGGACGAAATCAGCCGTACGCTGGCCGAGGATGATGACGACGCAGCGACCCCGCGCCTCGATATCAATGCCGATGAGGACGACGAGGACGGCGACGCGCCGCTGATTCCGGCGCCGACACGCAGCCTCGCGGCCCGAGCGGAAGATGTCGACGAGGAGGATGATGAAACCGACGATGACAGCGGCCCGATTGCCGGCATCGCCGGCCAGATGCGGTCGTTCGAAACCACGACCCGGCTGGAGAGCCTGCTCGCCGATCTGCTGGAATGCCGCGACTTGCTGAACGCGGCGATGCAGGAGCCGGACAGCGCCAGCGAGGCCTGGCACGACGCGTGGTCGTCGCCGGGCTGAGGAAGGCGCGAGCGTGGCACTGGTTTTGACGGGCTGCCAGATCATCATCAAGCCTTCTTGCGCAACGGGCGGATCAAAGCTACAGGATGCCACGGCGGAGCGTGGCGCAGCCCGGTTAGCGCACTAGTCTGGGAGACTAGGGGTCGGAGGTTCAAATCCTCTCGCTCCGACCATTTTTCCAAAACTCTTGATGACGGCTGTGCCGATTGCACTTGGCGTGCGTTCGCGTTCAGATGCGTTACACAGGAATGCATCCCTTTGCGGCCGCTTAACGCGGATTTCAGACAATCCTTGCGGTTTGTCGTGCGATCTCAGCACATGGCCATATTTGTCACGGCTCCGATCCGCGGCCGGCCGTCCATCTGCCGTTTTTCACGACACGCATTTTTGAAGCCACGTATTTTTTCAAGGCGCGCATTCTAATGACTGACTCAGCGATCGGCGGCGTGCGGCGGCTGCCGCAGACCGCGGCGATCGCCATCACCAGCCTCGTCGTGGCGATCTTCGTGTTTCGCGCGCTGCCGGGCCGGCTCTGGCTCGACGAACTCTACACCGTGACGCTGCTGCGGGCGGACAGCCTGTCAAAATTGTGGGCCGGAATCGTGCTCGGCCTCGACGGCAATCCGCCGCTCTATCTGACCGCCGCCTGGCTGGTCACGCAGGCGACGCCGTCTGCAATTTCCTCCGTGGTTATTCTGAAGCTGATCAATGTCGCTGTCACGATAGGCGCCCTCGCGGTGCTGTATTGCCTCGCGCGGCGCGTGGCGTCGCCGCTGGCCGGCTGGATCGCGGTGTTCCTGCTGGCCGCGCTGAACGACAATGTCGTGTTCGTCGCGCTCGAGCTGCGCGCCTATGCGCTGTATTTTCTACTCGGTATGCTCGCGGCGCTGTTCCAGCAGCGGCTCATCGAGCGCGGCCGGCTGTTCGATGTTGCGATGCTGGCGTTGCTCGATATCGCGCTGACGCTGGTGCATGGTTTCGGCATTCTGTATGTCGCGTGCATCTTTCTGGCTGGCGCGCTCAGCCATGTGCGGCGGGGCTGGCGGGCGACGCTGCCATCACTGTTGGCAACGCTGCCGGCCGTGGTGGCGCTGGCGTGCTGGATACCGTTCGTGATCCGGCAGACCGAAATCGTGCAGCCCTATAGCTGGATCTGGCCGCCCGGCGCGATGGATCTGGTGCTCAGCCTGTTTCCATCGCAGGCCGCGCTTTGGCTGGCGGTCGGCGAGGCCTATGGCATCGTGTTGCTGATGGTCTGGCTCCGTCGCCACGGGCTGGCCGCGCCGCCGCGTGCGATCGGGCTGGACGATCGCTGGCAGCCACAGCGCTATTTCGCGCTGCTGGCGCTCGGCATGGCCGGCATTGCCGGCTCGATCTGGGTGGTGTCGGTCGTCAATGTCCCGATCTTCGTGCCGCGCTATTTCGTGCCGCAGATGTTGGTCGGCTTCGCGTTGCATCTGTTGTGTGCCGAGTTGCTGATCCGCTGCGCGCGGCATCGTTTTCCGCGCCGTGACGCGGCGTTCGGCGCGATCGCCATCGTGGCGGCGCCGGCGCTGCTGGTCA
The DNA here is from genome assembly GCF_025356345.1 of Tardiphaga sp. Classification (GTDB taxonomy): domain Bacteria; phylum Pseudomonadota; class Alphaproteobacteria; order Rhizobiales; family Xanthobacteraceae; genus Tardiphaga. Next base: position 2,753 of record NZ_JANXTC010000023.1, on the reverse strand, counting down.
CGATGCTGCTGGTGCAAGATCCGTTGCGCGAGCGGATTCCCTGCCTAGATGCGCAAGGCGGACTGTTCGAAGCCGGTTTTGTCCACGGCGACATGCCGGTGATCGCCGATTCGCCGCATGTCTGGTTGCCGCGCGTGACCTATGCCGAACACGCCGATGCCTATCGCTTCCCGCTGGATTGGGAGGTGGTGATCAACTATCCGAACTGGGCGCGCGGCAACGCCATCGATTACAACATGATGCAGCGCATCGGGCGCTGGGCCGGGCTGTCATCGGTGATGCCGACCGCGGAGATCCTGAATGCCTATCCGGAATTCCTGGTGATCGAGTCCGGGCGGGCCTGGCTGCACCATCTACGGCAGACCCACGACATCACGGCCGAACGACTCGTCGAGGCGCGCGACGCCGGCGGCCGGCTGAGCTGTACGCTGTGGAAGGTCACGGGTGTTGGTCCGCGCCGGTAAGCTGCGATCAAAAGGAAATGGCCCGGAGCGTGAAAACTCCGAGCCATCTGACGCGGACGTACATCCGGTCCGCGTTTGGATGATTTCATCATGCGGCGTCGTGGTTAATTAAATATTACCTGCGATTGCCGTATTCGCCGGGATGTTTCCGGATATGACCGCCATCAAGCGGAACTATCGGGCCGGGTGCGACTTGATAGCGCACACTTTCAAGGAAGAGAGATTCAATGATCAAGACTTTCGCCGCACTCGCCGCCGCCGCGTTGCTGTATATCGCTGTACCGACCGCTCCGGCGGCGGCCCAGGGGATCAGCGTGCAGATCGGCAATGGTGGCCACCGCGGCTATCATGGTGGCGGTTACCGCCATGGCCGCAACGAATTCCGTCGCCCGATGCGTCGCGGCTGGGATCATCGTGGTCCGCGCGGCCCGCGCGGTCGCACCGTGATCATCAACCGCTGATCGGTTCAGTGTCTCGTAAAACAGCCCCGCGCAAGCGGGGCTGTTTTCGTTTGACGCGACGACATCAGCACGCGGTCGGAATTGGCTCCGGCAGCTTCGGTGATCGCCGGCTCGCCATGTATTGGTGAGTGGCGGCGAACATGCCCCACATCGCGCCCAGCATCATCCAGAAATGGCGCCAGTGGTCGGTATCGATGATGAAGGCTTCCCCGACCGTGCCGAGGAAGGCCGCGAATACCGCGAGATAGGGCCGCTGCCACGGAACACGCACGAAGATGTAACGGAACCCGAGCAGCGCGGTGGTGAAGACCAGCGCCGGATAGCAGATGCCGGAAATCCACCCGCCGGACATGAAGGCGTTCAAATAGGAATTGTGGGTATCCTCCGGAAAGAACCGGGTGAATTGCAGCGGGCCGATGCCGAACGGCAGATCGAGCGCCATTTGTGCGCCGAGCAGATGACGGCCGAACCGGCCAAAGCGTCCCTCGTCATATTTCTGGTCGAAACTGGCACGCTGCCTGAACATATCGGCGAAGAAATCGAACTGCAGCAGCAGTACCAGCGCCACCGTGATGACCAGCACCGCCAGCACCGCCATCCCGATGATGCGCGTGCGCTGCTTGTGCGACGGGCTGGTCAGCACCATCAGGAACAGCATGAAGGCCGAGGTGACGGCGAGCAGGCCCCAGGCGGCGCGGGAGAACGCCAGCAGCACGGCGAGCGCGATGATGCCAAGCGCGATGGCGCTGCGCAGCGATTTGCCGAACCCGTCGGACACCACGCCTTGCAGCGCGAACAGGGCCGGCAGCACCAGGAACGCGCCGAGCACGTTGGGGTCCTTGAAGGTGCCGGCGGCGCGGCCATACAGCGTGAACAATTCGCCGCCGCCCGGGATCAGATGCAGATAGCCGGCGATGCCGGACAGAGACGCCACCAGCGCGCCGGCGACCAGGCCCCGGCGCAGCAGATCGAGCCGCGCCGCGGTGTCCTCGGACAGCACCAGGGCGATGAAGATCGCCGTCGCCGCCATGTACCAGGACGTCAGGATCCAGTTGATGATCGGCGTCCGGTCGAGCAGATAGGCGGCGCAGATCGTGTAGCCGAGATTGACCAGGAACAGCAGCAGCAGCAGCGGCATGAATGCCAGCCGCATCCGCAGGCCGGTGGCGAAGAACACCACCATCGCGGTGAGGATGGCAATCTCGTAGGGGCTGGGTTCGATCAGCACGATGGCCCCGCCGAACCCGATCGACCACAGCAAGGCGCGCTGCAGCACCGCCACGGCGGGCGGAGCGGCGCGGTGGTCATAAAGCTGATCGGCCGCGGCGGTGATCGTCATAATGCCCCGACACTAGCGCGGCTGTGTTGACGAGTGGTGTAGGGGGCCGCCGCCAGCGTTGTCGCGTTCCCGGGAAGCGATGCCATCCGATGTATGGCTCCACTGAGCCGAAGCCCGCTTTTCAGCCAGCCGGGAAACGCAGCTTGACGGAACACTCTGGTCCGCGGCTGGCACGCCGCCGATCGCTAATACGCGTTTTCGTTCTTGGTCATCAGCGCGATCGGCGTCTTCACCAGGATATAGAGGTCGAACAGCACCGACCAATTCTCGATGTAGTAGAGGTCAAACTCGACGCGCTTCTGGATCTTCTCCTCGCTGTCGACCTCGCCGCGCCAGCCATTGACCTGGGCCCAGCCGGTGATGCCGGGCTTGACGCGGTGGCGGGCGAAGTAGCCGTCCACGGCCTCGTCGAACAGCTGGCTCTGCAGTCTGCCCTGCACGGCGTGGGGGCGGGGGCCGACCAGCGACAGGTTGCCCTTGAAGACGACG
>NZ_JANXTC010000418.1:0-4527 GCF_025356345.1 Tardiphaga sp. | reverse complement strand
TTCCTCGGCGATGATCGGGGCGACCGGCTTGCGGTTATGGTAGTGGATCTGCAGCCCGAAGGCGCGGGCGCGGCGCGCCACCGCCTGGCCGATGCGGCCCATGCCGATGATGCCGAGCCGCTTGCCGCCGAGCCTTCGGCCCAGCATCCAGGTCGGCGACCAGCCCGGCCAGTCCTTGCCGTCGGTGAGGATCGCGGCGCCCTCGATCAGCCGCCGCGGCACCGCGAGGATCAGCCCCATGGTCATGTCGGCGGTGTCTTCGGTCAGCACTTTCGGCGTGTTGGTGACGGTGATGCCGCGGGCATGCGCCGCGATCACGTCGATATTGTCGACGCCATTGCCGAAATTGGCGATCAGCCGCAGTTTGCAGTCGGGCTGTTCGAGCAGTTCCCTGGTGATCTCGTCGGTGACGGTCGGCACCAGCACGTCGGCGGTGCGCACGGCTTCCGCGAGTTGCTCCGGCGACAGCGGCGCGTCATCGAGATTGATGCGGGCGTCGAACAATTCGCGCATCCGCGTCTCGATCGAATCCGGCAGCCGGCGGGTGACGACAACCAGAGGTTTTTTCTTGACTGACATGTCCTGCTCACTTGCGCTTTAGCGAAACTGTTCAGCCCGTATTAACCCGGTTGATCAAAACTGCGGCGATCGTGCGATCGCACCGTTTCCCCGGGTTCCCCGACGCTTTTTGGCGCCATTGGCCTTTGGTCCTCTCTAGCAGAAGGCCAAGCCAAAACAAGAACCCCGGCAGCGGCGTGAAGTGGCGTGAGTAGATTAGTCGGGGTTGGGTGGATGGCGTTCAGGCGTGTGTTGGAGGTGGCATGGTGCGCGGCTGCGATGCTGGCATCGGTGCAGCCCGGGTTGGCCGCCCGGGATACGTCCAAGGACGTGCAGCTTGGCGCCTCCGGCCTGCCGGTGCCGCGCTATGTCAGCCTGAAGTCCGACCACGTCAATGTCCGCGCCGGCCCGACCAAGGACAATGATGTCGCCTGGGTCTACACCAAGAGCGGGTTGCCGGTGGAGATCACCGCCGAATATGAGAACTGGCGCCGGGTGCGCGATTCCGAGGGCGCCGAGGGCTGGGTCTATCACTCGCTATTGTCCGGCCGCCGCACCGCGGTGGTGACGATGAAGACCAAGGACGATCTCGCCGCGATCTATGACAGCGCCGATCCGAAGAGCCCGGTGGCGGCGCGGCTGCAGGCTGGCGTGGTGGCGCAGGTGAAGCGCTGCAAGGACGGCTGGTGCCGCGTCATCGGCGCCGGCTTCGATGGCTGGATCGAGCAGCAGCGGCTGTGGGGCGTCTACGCCGACGAGAAGGTGGATTGATCCGCGAACGCTGATTCTGTTTCCCCTCTCCCCTTGTGGGAGAGCGTGGATCGACCGCGAAGCGGTCGAGACGGGGGAGGGGTGCCACGGACCCAGAGCCCTGCGACTACTCCTCATCCGACGCGGACTTCGTCCGCGCCACCTTCTCCCACAAGGGGAGAAGGAAGGAAGCGCTCAGCGCTTCTTGCGCAGCCGCACGACCATGTCGATGCGGCTGATCTCGTAGCCCTCGGGCACGTCCGGCATCTTCTGCAGCACCATGTGCGGATCGGGAATGTCGACCAGCTCGTGGTTGTTCTCGAGGTAATAATGGTGATGCGCGGTCACGTTGGTATCGAAATAGGTCTTGGTGCCGTCGACGCTGACCTGACGCAGCAGGCCGGATTCGGTGAGCTGGTTCAGCGTATTGTAGACGGTGGCGAGCGATACCGGGACCTTGGCGAGGGTGGCTTCCTCGTAGAGCATTTCCGCGGTCAGATGGCGCGCGCCCTTGCCGAACAGCAGCCAGCCCAGCGCCATGCGCTGGCGGGTCGGACGCAGGCCGACCGATTGCAACATCTCGTTGACGTCATGCCATGGGCAGCCGGTCAGCGCCGGCTGGCGGCCATGGTTGATGGCCGCAACGGTGGCGGCATCATCATTCGTCTGCGCAACGCTATCGATCATATCCACGTCAGTTACCCTGCCGTTCCTGCTCAGAAAACACTGAACGAGAAAGAAGTATAGAAAGTTACAGGCCTAGATGCAAGGTTTTCGCAACTGGGAGCCATGCTCCCAGCGGTTAGCTGGCGGCGACCCGTTTCCGACGCCGAGCCGGCGAAATCCCGGCAAACCGGGGCACCGCGCCGCTTTGCCGGCTCACACGCGTGTGATAGAGACCGCCCCAACAGGCGAAATGATGGCCTGATTTTGAACGATTCCAGGTGCTCCCACCGCTCCGGCGGGCCACCTCAAGACGATGATGACGACGTGGAAAGCCAGGCATGATTCAGGACAAACGCGGCAGCTACGATTATGAGGACCTGCTGAGCTGCGGTCGCGGCGAGCTGTTTGGCCCGGGCAATGCGCAATTGCCGCTGCCGCCGATGCTGATGTTCGACCGCATCACCGAGATCAACGACCATGGCGGCGAATATGGCAAGGGCCTGATGCGCGCCGAACTCGACGTCAATCCGGACCTCTGGTTCTTCGGCTGCCATTTCAAGGGCGATCCGGTGATGCCGGGCTGCCTCGGCCTCGATGCCATGTGGCAAATGGTCGGATTCTTTTTGGGCTGGTCCGGCGGTATCGGTCCCGGCCGCGCGCTGGGCCTCGGCGAATTGAAATTCTCCGGCCAGGTGCTGCCGAACATCAAGAAGGTCGTGTACACCATCGACGTCAAGCGCGTGATGCGTTCAAAATTGTGGTTGGGTATCGCCGACGGCTCGCTTTCCGCCGATGGCGAGATTATCTATCGCGCCAAGGACCTGAAGGTCGGCCTGTTCAAGCAGGAGCCCGCCGCCGCATTGCAGCCGGGAAAATAACCTAACCCGGACGAATCGAACGGCGGCGCGTCGATGACGGCCGTCAATCATAACAACTTTATTAGAGGGCGAGACGATCATGAGGCGGGTTGTCATCACGGGGATGGGCATTGTCTCATCTATCGGAAACAACACTCAGGAAGTGCTTGCGAGCCTCCATGAGGCGAAGTCGGGCATCACGCGCGCCGACAAATACGCGGAGCTCGGTTTCCGCTCGCAGGTGCAGGGTGCGCCGACGCTGAATGCGTCGGAAATGATTGATCGCCGCGCGATGCGCTTCCTCGGCGAGGGCGCGGCGTGGAACCACGTCGCGATGGATCAGGCGATCCTGGATTCCGGACTCGAGGAATCCGATATCTCGAATGAGCGTACCGGTATCATCATGGGGTCGGGCGGACCTTCCGCGCGCACCATCGTCGAAGCCGCCGATATCACCCGCACCAAGGGTCCGAAGCGCGTCGGCCCGTTCGCGGTGCCGAAGGCGATGTCGTCGACCGCCTCCGCCACGCTCGCCACCTGGTTCAAGATCAAGGGCGTCAACTATTCGATCTCCTCGGCCTGCGCCACCTCCAATCATTGCATCGGCAATGGCTATGAGATGATCCAGTGGGGCAAGCAGGACATCGTGTTCGCCGGCGGCTGCGAGGAACTCGACTGGTCGCTGTCGGTGCTGTTCGACGCGATGGGCGCGATGTCGTCGAAATACAACGATACCCCGTCGACCGCCTCGCGGCCTTATGACGTCAGCCGCGACGGCTTTGTGATCGCCGGCGGCGCCGGCGTCGTGGTTCTGGAAGAATACGAGCACGCCAAGGCGCGCGGCGCCAAAATCTATGGCGAGATCATCGGCTATGGCGCCACCTCGGACGGCTACGACATGGTCGCCCCCTCCGGCGAGGGCGCCGAGCGCTGCATGAAGATGGCGCTGGCCACCACCGGCGGCATCAAGATCGACTACATCAATCCGCACGCCACCTCGACGCCGGCCGGCGATCCGCCGGAAATGCAGGCGATCCGCAAGGTGTTCGGCGTCGGTGACGCCTGCCCGCCGATCTCGGCGACCAAGGCGCTGACCGGCCATTCGCTCGGCGCCACCGGCGTGCAGGAGGCGATCTATTCGCTGCTGATGATGCAGAACGGCTTCATCTGCGAGAGCGGCAACATCACCGAGCTCGATCCGGTGTTTGCCGACATGCCGATCGTGCGCAAGCGCATCGATAACGCCAAGCTCGGCACCGTGCTGTCGAACTCGTTCGGCTTCGGCGGCACCAACGCGACGCTGGTGTTCAAGCGGATGGATGCGTAGTTCGCTTCTGCGCCTCCTCGCTTGCAGCGGGAGGTCGGCAGGCAGCGAATGAGGACATTGCAACAATCCGAAATGGGGTGGGCATGATTATCGAACCGCGCGTGCGAGGCTTTATCTGCACGACGGCACATCCTGTCGGCTGTGCCACGAATGTCCGCGAACAGATCGCTTATGTTCTCCGCCAGGGACCCGTTCCGGAGTGCCCCAAGCGCGTCGCCGTGCTGGGGTGTTCGACGGGTTATGGCCTCGCGAGCCGCATTGTTGCGACCTTCGCCGGGGGCGCGGACACCATCGGTGTGTCGCTGGAGCGCGAACCTACAGCGACCAGAACGGGCAGCGCCGGCTGGTACAACAACCGCGCCTTTGAGA
>NZ_JANXTC010000403.1:0-8491 GCF_025356345.1 Tardiphaga sp. | reverse complement strand
CTTAACCATTTCTATGCTCTCTTTAAAGAAAAATCTTTCAACCAAAAGAACACCATTTACGTAATTATAAAATGAATCTTTAAGTGCCATTAGAAATGAACCTGGCGTAGTTAGTCTGTCACAGATATAAAATTCATCTGTTTTCTTTAATTCATTTATTCTATCGTGCAGGTCAACGAAATCGCCACGGCGACCATGATGGCGGCGCGTGGCGCGATCTATCCGGTGTTCGAGCTGATGCGCGACCAGGCGGAAGTGTTTTCGCCGGCGGCCTATCTGCCGGCGATTACCGGTTACTATACCGACAGCGGCGGCAACATGCTGTCATTCCCGTTCAACGTCTCGACGCCGATTCTGTACTATAACAAGACCCTGTTCCGTGCTGCCGGGCTCGATCCCGAGACGGCACCGGCAACCTGGCCCGAACTCGGCATCGCGGCGCGGCGGCTGCGCGGCGCCGGCGCGGTTTGCGGCTTCACCACGGCATGGCCGTCCTGGGTCCATATCGAGAATTTTTCCGCTATTCACGATCTGCCGATCGCGACCGCTGCCAACGGATTTGACGGGCTCGACGCCGTGCTGACCTTCAACAACGCGGCGGTGGCGCATCACATCGCGCAGCTGGCGGAGTGGCAGAAGAGCCGGATATTCGACTATAGCGGCCGCGGCACCGCGGCCGAGCCGCGGTTCCAGAACGGCGAGTGCGGGATCTTCATCGGCTCGTCGGGCACCCGCGCCGACATCCTCGCCCGTGCGAAATTCGAGGTTGGCTACGGCCTGCTGCCGTATTGGCCGGATCTCGCCGCCGCGCCGCGAAATGCGATCATCGGCGGTGCCACGCTGTGGGTGCTGCGCGATCGGCCGCGCGACGAGTACAAGGGTGTCGCCCGTTTCCTGGCCTATCTGTCGCAGCCGGAGGTGCAGGCGGCGTGGCACCAGGCAACCGGCTATCTGCCGATCACCCGCGCCGCCTTCGAGCTCTCCCGGGCCCGAGGATTCTACGATCACACCCCGGGCACCGCGCGTGCGATCGAGCAGATCCTGCGGCCGCCGAGCGCGAATTCACGCGGGCTTCGGCTTGGCTCCTTCACTCTGGTCCGGGACGCCATCGAGGACGAACTCGAGCTGGCCTTGGCCGGCCGCAAGCCGGCCCAGGCCGCGCTCGATGCCGCCGTCGAGCGCGGCAACAAATTGCTGCGGCAGTTCGAACGCGCCAATCCGGAGCAATAGTTCTTCCCGCCTATTCTCGCGGCCTCCACGCACCGCCCAGTTGCCGGAATCGGCAGCCATTTGCGCCGCTGCCGTCCCGGCAGACAATACAGCTTTCAAAGCCAGGCCATTTGCGACAGAACAGCCATGTTCAATCGCCGGCCCATAACGGCGAACCCACCAGTCCCCCCCGGAGAGAGACGTCAGATGATCAGTCGAGAAATTGCGCGCGCGCGCCACAACGTACCGGGGCCCCTGACGGTCCTCGCCCGGCCGCGATCGGCTTGGCGCATGCTTCCGGCCATGGCGATGCTGCTGGCGTTCGGCGCGTATCCGGCATCGGCGCAGGACCAGGCCGCACCGATCAAGCTCGGCGTGCTCAACGACATGTCCGGCGCGTTTGCCGATCTCGGTGGCAAGGGGTCGATCATTGCCGCGCAAATGGCGATCGACGATGCCGGCGGCAAAGTATTGGGGCGGCCGATCCAGCTGATCTCGGCGGACAGTCAGAACAAGCCGGACATCGCCGCGGCGATCGCGCGGCGCTGGTTCGACGTCGAGGACGTCTCGGCGATCATCGACCCGGTACCGTCCGGCGCGGCGCTGGCGGTGCTCGACCTGTCGCGCGAACGCAAGAAGGTGGTGCTGATCGCCTCATCCGGGCTGGCCGACCTGACCGGCAAGAGCTGCACCTCGACCAGTTTCCAGTGGGCCTACGATACCTCGGTACTGGCCAAGGGCACGGCGGCGACCGTCGTCAATGGCGGCGCCAAGCAGTGGTTCTTCCTGACCGCCGACGTCGCTTTCGGCCATTCGCTGGCCAACCAGAGCAAGGCTGTGATCGAGGCCAATGGTGGCAAGGTCGTCGGCGAAGTCCGGCATCCTTATCTGTCGCATGATTTTTCCTCGTTCCTGCTGCAGGCCCAGTCCTCCGGCGCCGAGGTCATCGCGCTCGCCAATTCCGGTTCCGACACCACCAATTCGATCCGCCAGGCGATCGAGTTCGGCATCGGCTCGGACAAGACCAAGCTGGTCGCGCTGCTGGCCTTCGTCACCGACATCCACAGCCTCGGCCTCGACAAGGCCAAGGGCCTGCTGCTGACCGAATCCTTTTACTGGGATCTCAATGACGAGACCCGGGCCTGGTCGAAGCGGTTCGGCGAGAAGATGGGCGGCCGCATGCCGTCGATGGCGCAGGCTGCGGTCTATAGCGGCGTGGCGCATTACCTCAAGGCAATGGCGGCCGCGGGCACGGTCGAGGGCCAGAAGGTGGCCGACACGATGCGCGACATCCCGATCAATGATTTCATGATCAAGGACGGCCGCGCCCGCAAGGACGGCCGTATCGTGCACGATTTCTATCTGTTCCAGGTCAAGGCGCCGAACGAGTCGAAGGGGCCGTGGGACTATTACAAGCTGATCCGCAAGATTCCCGCGGCGGAAGTCACGCCGGCGTCCGGCAGCACCGGCTGCCCGTTCGATAATTAAACATCAGCCGTGCAAGCCGGCCGGATTCGGTAAACGGGATCCGGCCGGCTGGTTATTTGATCGGCCTGGCGAGCGCCAGCCGTACCTCGGCCGCCGACGCCAGCTGGCCGCCGGAAGCCGCGATGGCGCGGGCCGCGCGCGATACCCATTCGGCATTGGTGATGTCGGTGCCGAGCGGCGCGTCCTCGAGCCCGACCCGGACATGGCCGCCGGCGGCGATCACATCGGGGATCAGCGGGATGATATCGACGCCGAGCCCCGCGGCCATCCATTTGGCGTTCGGCGCCTCCCGCTCCAGCAGCGCCAGATGCGCGGCCAGCGCGAACGGCTCGGGCGGATAGCCGAAGGTGAAATGGGTGGTGAACATGAAGCGGTAGATCGGCTCGGGCAGTTTCGGATAGCGGCGTGCCAGCGCGGCACCGAGCCGCGTAAACCCCGGCTCGTAGATCGCGTAGGACGGCGCGAAGCCATATTGTTCGGCCAGCTCCAGCCCGGCGCGGATATGCGCCTCGGGATTGAGATAGATCGGCCCCATCCGGCCGGCTTCGACATCCGCGAAGGTCGTGAGGTTGAGGCTGCCGGGATCGACCACGGCCCATTCCAGCAGGCCGCGCCGGCACAGAAATTCGACCGCCGCAAAACGGTCGGTGGCCGCCTTGGGGTCGAACGCGGCCGACGTTACCGTCAAGGGCAGGGTTGGATAGACGATCACATCCGCGACCGCGCGGATGCCCTCGATGATCCGGGCATAGGTCTCCGGATCGTCATTCTGCCGGCCGGTGTCGGCGTCATAGGCATGGACATGGATGATCGCCGCGCCCTCGCGCGCGCAGGCGATGCCGTCAGCGATGCATTCGGCCGCGCTGATCGGCATCAGCTGCTGGCGCGACCGCGACCACGGTCCATTGATGGCGGCTTCCAGCCATGTCGCTGTCATCGGTCGTTTCCCCGTTATTGTTGCCCCTGCTTAGCGCGAAGCCGCCCGGCGGGCCAATGGCCTCGCGAACCGCGGGCGTTCAACCCAGCACCGCTATTTCTTGTCGAGATGTCCGGTGCGGGCGGCGAAGGCGACGCATTCGTTGATGTGCGATGTCAAAATATCCCGGGCGCGGGCGGCGTCGCGGGTCAGGGCGCAAGCCAGTAGCTGTTCGTGCTCCCGGGCGGCGACGTCGCCGCGAAACACCAGTGCGACCATCAGGTAGCGCAGATATTTGTCGTAGATCGCGCCATAGATATCGAGCAGCGCGCGCGAGCCACAGGCGGAAATCAGGGCGCGGTGGAATTCGAGGTCGTAGCGCTTCCACAACTCGGCCTGGGTCTTGTCACCGGCCAGCATCTGCTTCTCGAGCAGCGCCAGCTTGTGATGCGCGGCGACGACGGCGCCCTCCCATTCGAGGTCGCCGGCCGCGAATGAGAGGCCGATCGCGTGCTGCTCGAGCAGCAGGCGGAGGTCGGCGATCTCGCGGAGGTCGCCCGACGACACCGGCGCCACCTGGAAGCCGCGCTGACCTTCCGCCAGCACCAGGCCTTCCGACCCCAACCGTCCCAGGATCTCGCGCAGCGTGCTGACGCTGACGTCGTAGATCTCCTTCAGCCGCTCCAGCCCCAGCTTCTGCTCGGGCTTCAACCGGCCGAAAATGATGTCCGCTCGGATCGCGCGGTAGGCGTGCTCGCCGACTGTGAGGGGGGCGGGAATATCGATCGACATGGCAGTTCCATCAGGGGCTGGGCGACGCACCTGTCTACCACGTTCATCTGCAACTTTGCAGCCTGCTTTAAGAATCGTATGACGATTCAAAAAATCTATGTTGATTATTCGTTTGTAAGATGACAGCTTCCGCTTCGAACACGAGCATTCGACAGGCGCGGTGCACCACCAAGTCGAAGCCGTCCATCGGGAGATGCAACGCCATGATCAAGAAATCCACATTGCTGGCCGTCTTCGGGCTGGCCCTGACGGCCATGACCGGCGCGGGCTGGGCGCAGTCCGGCAATCCGGTGCGCATCGTCGATGTCGCCGAATTGTCCGGCTCCGGGGCGACCACCGGCGTCAATTGGAAGAATGGTGCCGATCTCGCGGTGAAGGAAATCAACGCCGCCGGCGGCATTCTCGGCCGTCCGGTGCAGCTCGAGCATTACGACAATCAGTCCAATCCCAGCGTCTCGCGCGGGCTGATGCAGAAGGCGCTGGACGGCAAGCCCGACATCATTCTCGGGCCGGTGTCGTCGGGCGCGGTCAAGTCGAGCCAGGGCATCGCGCAGGAGGCGATGGTGCCGGAATTCATCGGCGCCGAGGCCGCTGACCTGTCCGAGCAGGGCAACCCCTACCTGTTTCGTACCTCGTTCGGCCAGCAGGCCAGCATGCCTAAGGTGGCGCGCTATCTGCGCGATGATCTCAAGGCCAAGAAGGTGGCGGTGATCTGGATCAACAACGAGTTCGGCCGTGGCGGCCGCGACGCCTTCGTGAAATCCGCCAAGGCGGACGGACTCGAGATCGCCATCGATATCTCGTCCGAAGTCGGGCAGGCCGATTTCGCCGCCGACGTGTCGCGGATTCGCGGCAGCGGCGCGGATACCGTGTTCGCCTATCTGATCGAGGATGAGAGCGCGCGCTTTCTGCTCGAGGCGAAACGGCAGGCGCTGACGCTGCCGATCATCGGCGAAACCACGCTGCTTGGCCAGAAGGTGATCGATCTCGCCGGCGCGGCTGCCAATGGCGTGCGCGGCCATGTCGGCCTCACGGCGGATGCGCCGGTGGCGGCTGTCGCCGCGTTCCGGCAGCGCTTCATGGATGCCTACAAATATGCGCCGGATCACAATTGCATCAAGGGCTACATCGCAGTGCAGACGGTGAAGGCGGTCGCCGAGCGGATCAAGACGCTCGACGGCGAGAAATTTGCCAAGGCGCTGCATGGCATGACCATCACGCCGCAGGAGGCGCCGGGCATTTTGCTGACCACCACCTGGAACGACAAGGGCGATATCGACCGCGACAGTTTTCTGGTCGAGGTCAATGATGGCAAGCAGAAGGTGACAAAAGTGCTGCCGCGGCTCGGCAAGTAGCCGGATGAATACAGATCAATCCGATGACTGGAGAACCCATGACGAAGTCCATCGCAATCCTCAGCGGCCCGTCGCTCAACATTCTCGGCGAGCGTGAGCCCGAGATCTACGGCACCACCACGCTCGCCCAGATCGAAGCGATGTGCGCGACCAAGGCCGCCGAAGTCGGTACGAAAATCCTGTTCTTCCGGCAATCCAACCATGAAGGATTTCTGATCGACTGGATCCAGGAAGCGCGCGGCAAGGCCGGCGGCCTGATCATCAATCCGGCGGGATTCACCTCGACCTCGATCGCGATCCTCGACGCGCTGAAGACGTTCGACGGACCGATCATGGAAGTGCATCTCACCAACATCCACAAGCGCGAACATTTTCGCCAGCCCTCCTACGTGTCGCTCGCCGCCACCGGCGTGATCGCCGGGCTCGGGCCGAAGAGCTACACGGTTGCCGTGGAAGCGCTGGCAGGGTTGTTGAAGTAGTTTGCTGTTCTTGCTGGCATGAAGCGAAGCGTGCGGCTTCGCTCCCACCTGGCGGGAAGCCACTATCGGTTGACGTAACGGATCCCCACCGAAAAGCTCATCGAGGATTGCGTCAATTCCGGCGGGAAGGCCGGCAGCGGCTGGGCGCGGCGGATCAGCGCCAGCGTGGCGGCGTCCAGTTCGGGGGTGCCGGACGATCCGCTGATGCGGCTGCCGAGGACCTGTCCATTGCGGCTGACGGTGAAGGTCAGCGTCGCCACGCCCTGCTTGCCGGTGGCGCTGGGCTCCTTGTAGCGCTGCAGATGCGCGTTCAGTCGGTCGCGATAGGACGGCAGCGCCGCCGCGGACGCGGCGCCGGCGGCGGCCGACGAAGCCGCGCGGTCCCGCCGCTCGGCGCGCGGTGCCGCTGAGGTGCGCGGCGCCGGTGGCGTATCGCTCGGTTGTTTCTTCACCTCGGTGGGCAGCGGCTTCGGCGCCAAAGGCGCGGGCGCCGGCACAGGCCGCGGTGGATCGGGAATGGTCTTCGCCGGTTCCGGCACGGGCGTCGGGCGGGGCGGCTCCGGCTCCGGGATGGGCGGCGTCGGCGGGCTCGGCTCGGCCTTCGGCTCAGACGGTGCCTCGACCTCCGGTTTGTCGATGGCCGGCGTCGGCGGGATCATCTCCTGGGCCTGCGCAGCCGGCGGTGGCGGCGGCTGCGGCACCGGTTCGGGCGGCGGTGGCTCGGCGGGCGCTTCGGCCTGCTGCATCTCCGGTCCGGGCGCCACGTCCTGCTCCGAGTCCTCGGGGGCGGTGGTGGCCGGCGCCATGTCGACCATGATCGCCGGCATGGTGCTGCCGAGCGACTCCTGCTGGCGATACCACAGCAGGCCGCCGGCGATCAGGCCGACATGGAGGGCCACGACGACGATCGCCGAGACAATCCAGCGCGAAGCGGTGCGTTCGGTCGGCGCATGCAGGACGAAAGCGTTGGGGGCGGCCTTCATGGCGTCGCGGTTCGTCCGTCGAGCCCGACCAGCGCGACCTTGAGATAGCCGGCATTGCGCAGCAGGTTCATCACCTCCATCAGGTCGCCATAGCTGACGACCTTGTCGGCGCGCAGGAAGATGCGTTCGTCCTTGCTGCCCTTGGTCGCCGTATCCAGCGCCGCGTTCAGCGCGTCGCGGGCAACAACATCCTCGCCGACCGCGATCGACAGGTCCGGCTTCACGGTGAGAAACACCGGCCGGTCCGGTCGCGGTTGCGGCGCGACCGCGCTGGCCGGCAGATCGACGCCGAGATCGACGGTGGCCAGCGGTGCCGCCACCATGAAAATGATCAGGAGTACCAGCATCACGTCAATGAACGGCGTGACGTTGATCTCGTGCTGCATTTCGAGGTCGTCATCCCCGGAGCCGCGCGGGCGTCCGCCCAGTCTCGAGCCCATGGTCTACTCCGCCGCCCGGGCGATATGCATGCTGCGCCGGCCATGGTCGCGGCTGATCAGCAGCATCACCTGCGCCGAGGCGTCGCCGAGCAGCGCGCGGTAGCCGGTCACGCCGCGCACCAGCTGATTATAGATCACCACCGCGGGAATCGCGGCGACGAGGCCGAGCGCAGTGGCGAGCAGGGCTTCGGCGATGCCGGGCGCGACGACCGCGAGATTGGTAGTGTGCGCCTCGGAGATTCCGATGAAGGCATTCATGATGCCCCACACCGTGCCGAACAGTCCGACGAACGGCGCGGTGGCGCCGATGGTCGCGACGACGCCGGTGCCGCGCGAAATCTTTCGCGACATCGCATGTTCGACACGCTCCAGCCGTAGCGCGATCCGCTCCTTGAAGCCGTCATCGAACAACCCGTGCGACAGCGCGGTCTCGCGCACCGCGGAATGAATGAGCTGCGCCACCGCATCGCGCTGGCCTTCGCTGTCGCGCTCGACCTGCGCCAGCGTGGTGTCGCTTTCCAGCGTGGCAAGGCGGCGCTTGGCAATGCTGGTCTCGCGGCCAAGCTCCAGCGACTTGGCGAGCCACACGGTCCAGGTCACCAGCGAGGCGAAAGCGAGACCGATCATCACGGCTTTGACGATCACATCGGCGCCCATGAACATGCCCCACGGCGACAGATTGTGCGGCAGCAGCGCTTCGGTGCCCGCGGCGGAGGCGAGCCCGGGCCACAGCAGCGCGGCGACAAAAGGTATTTCTATATGTTTCATAGGCGCGGCATTCCGTCGGTCGATGGTGGCATTGTGTGGAAGGATGATGGCAAGAATACCG
>NZ_JANXTC010000354.1:0-2572 GCF_025356345.1 Tardiphaga sp. | reverse complement strand
ATGAGCTTCGTCGCCGCGGGCAAGGCCGGCTACCTGTTCGACGTGTGGGGCGGCCAGGTCGGCCCGGTCGGCGGCCTGACCTACGCACGGGCGCGGATCGACGGCTATAGCGAAACCGGCGATCCGGTTCTGACGCTCGCGGTCGGCTCACAGACCGCCGAAACGCTGGTCGGCAGTATCGGCGCGCAGTTTCGCCGCGCCTTCGTCGTCAATGATCGGACCATCAATCCCTATCTCAACCTGACGCTGGAAGATGACTTGCTCGGCAACAGCCGCAACATCCAGTTCGACGCCACCTCGGCGCCACTGATCATCAACAACTGGTCGATTCCCGGCAATTCGCAACGCCTGTTCGGCCGCATCGCCGGCGGCGTCGTGGCCCCCGTCTCGGGCAACGTCGCGGTGATGATCAACGCATCACAAACGCTGGGGCGATCCGGCGGCAACGATTTCTACGGCAATGGCGGCGTTAAAATCTCGTTTTGAGCCCATTGTCGTTTCGGGGCGCGAGAGCGCAGCTCGAGCGAACCCGGAACCTGGAGATGGTTGCACGCTGAACATTTCGAGATTCCGGGTTCACGCTCCGGCCGGCTACGCCGGCTGAAGCGTGCCCGGAATGACAGATTTTTTTGTGCAACGCCCTCATCGCGCGGCAACATCGAAAGTGCTGGCGCTAATGCAACAACGGTATTTAATGCGGGCAATAACTGGAAAAATCCAGAACCGGGAGGATGACGATGACGACTCCGTTCGAGACGCCCGCGGCTGTTCAATCCAAACTCGCCCAACCCCACAGCTTTAACCGCCGAAGCCTGCTGGGCGGCGCCACCGCACTGGCGACCGCGCTGGCCGCCCCCGATGCGTTCGCGCGTAATTTCGGCCGCGGCGCCGAGCCGCAGCGCTACCCCGATCCCGACATCATCGTCATCGACCCCAAGCGCTTCAAGGCCAAGGTCGGCAACACCGCGATCGAGCGTCTCTACACCGGCTGCCTGTGGGCCGAGGGTCCGGCATGGAACGCCGCCGGCCAGTATCTGGTATGGAGTGACATTCCCAACAATCGTCAGCTGCGCTACCTCGACGATGACGGCCACATCTCGACCCAGTTCCGCAAGCCATCCAACGAGAGCAACGGCAACAGCTTTGATACCGAAGGCCGGCAGATCAGCGCCGAACGCACCCGGCTGGTGCGCTTCGAACACAATGGCGACGTCACCGTGCTGGCGGACAAGGCCGGCGACAAGCAACTCAATGGCCCCAACGACATGGTGGTGCATCCCAACGACAAGTCGATCTGGTTCACCGATCCCGGCTACGGCGCCATCAACCTTTACGAGGGCATCCGCACCAATACAGGCTCCAACTCGCCGTATCAGAAGGAGGCGGTGTACCGCATCGACGGCCAGTCCGGGCAGATCACCAAGGTGGCCGACGAGCCATTCAAGCCCAACGGCATCGCCTTCAGCGCCGACTACAAGAAGCTTTATGTCTGTGACACCGGCAGTTCGCACTATCCCAATGCAAAGAACGTGGTCTGGCAATACGATATCGACGGCGCCAAGCTGTCCAACGGCAAGCCGCTGGTTGACATGACGCTGGACGGCAAGTCCGGCTTTCCGGACGGGCTGCGGGTCGATACCGAGGGCAATCTGTGGGTCGGTGCCGGCTGGGTCGGCGAAGGCTATGACGGCGTCCACATCTTCGCGCCGGACGGCGCGCGCATCGGCCAGATCAAGCTGCCGGAAATCTGCGCCAATGTCTGCTTCGGCGGCAAGAAGCGCAACCGGCTGTTCATGACCGCGAGCCAGTCGCTCTATGCGGTCTATGTGGAAACCCGCGGCGCGCATTTCTGCTGAGGTGCCACGTTCCCCGGACGCGGTGCCCTGCGCCGCACTTGCGGCGTGGTGCACCGCAGATCCGGGGCCCCGGTTAGCGAAACGACCCGGATCCCGGATCCGCGGAGCGGCATGAAATGCCGCACCGCGTCCGGGAAACGCCGCCCTACCCGCTATTCCTCAGCCCCGCGGAAATCCCGTTGATGGTCAGTTGGATGCCGCGCAGTACCTGCTCGTCGGGGCTGTGCGAGCGGTGCGCCTTCAACAGTTCGACCTGCACGTGGTTGAGCGGATCGAGATACGGGAAGCGGTTGCGGATCGAGCGCTCCAGCAGCGGGTTGCCCTGTAGCAGACGGTCCTGGCCCGTGATGTCGAGCAGCGTCTCGATGCAAGAGTGCCATTCGCGGCGGATGCGGCCGAAAATCGTCTCGCGCAGCTTCTCGTCCCGCACCAGTTCGGCATAACGCGAGGCAATCGCGATCGAGCTTTTCGCCAGCACCATGTCCATGTTCGACGCCAGCATACGGAAGAACGGCCATTCGCGGTGCATCTGCCGCAGGAACGGCATGCCCTTGTCGGGATGGTCAACCAGCCAGGTCTCGACCGCGCTGCCAAAACCATACCAGCCCGGCAGCATCAGCCGGCATTGCGCCCATGAGAATACCCAGGGAATCGCGCGCAGGTCCTCGATGGCGCGGGTCTTCTTGCGCGACGCCGGGCGGCTGCCGATGTTGAGC
>NZ_JANXTC010000331.1:0-14068 GCF_025356345.1 Tardiphaga sp. | reverse complement strand
CCTTCCTGCAGGATGATGCCGGCTCGCCGGTCGCGGGCGCCGCGGAAGAATGCCAGAGCCCGTCCGGAGCGATCCGCCGGGCGGAAGCGCTGTCGCGTGTGCCCGGCAGCATCGGCGCGCTGGCCTTCAGCCGCACCGGCGACCCGATGATGGGCGAATTTGGCGATGCCGAGGTGATCCGGAAATTCGGCGAGGTGCCGAGCGATCTCAGCGGGCTGTAGCCGCCTTCCCGGGGCGGTACGGCGGCCGCGTCAGACCGGCAGCAATCGGGCCCGTCGTTCCTGCTTGCGCGTATACATCGCGCGGTCGGCTTCTTCCAATGCCACGCTCCCCTGCATCCCCGGCCCCAGCGAGGTAACCCCCGCCGAGGCACCGGCAGAGATGCTGATATCGCGAAACACGAAGGTCAGCTGATCGATGGCGGCCTCCAGCTGCCGCGCCTTGGCCCGGGCATCGGCATCGTTCAGATTCCACAGCAACAACACGAATTCGTCGCCGCCGAGCCTGCCGATTACGTCGGACGCCCGGACGTGCCGTTTGAGCACCCCGACCACCGCCTTCAATACGGCATCGCCGGCAGCATGGCCAAAGGCATCGTTGATCGGCTTCAGTCGGTCGACATCGAGCACGATCAGCGCCCCGGTCGCGCCGTAGCGGCCAATGAAAGCAACGGCGCGAGCGAGCTCGCGGGCGAAGCCGCGGCGGTTGAGGACATCGAGCAGGAAGTCGGTTTCGGCAACCGCCCGCAGCTCGGCGATCTCCGCGCGCGCCTGTGTCAGTTGCGCGCGCAGCGCGCGAACCACCGGGGGCGCCGCGCGCCCCCGTATTTTCGTCTGCAGCCACAGCGGCTTGCGGTTGGTCACGGCGAGCCTGGTTTGCCGCAAAACCCGCGTGGGGGGTTTCTTTTTCATGAGGTTTGCTACAAGACTTGGGGGTCTTCACCAAGACCATATCATCTCTTCGCCGCGCCTTGCCTGGCAAGGTGCGAAACCTGTATTTCCAGCTATCCTTCTGGATTCGCGAAAGAATTAAAACGGAATGCCCGCGCCCGTCGCCATTATCATGGGAAGCCAGTCGGACTGGGAAACCATGCGCCACGCCGCCGACACGCTGACCGCGCTCAGCATCGCCTTCGAGCCGCGGATCGTCTCCGCGCACCGCACCCCGGACCGGCTGTACGCGTTTGCCAAGGGCGCCAAGGCCGCGGGCTTTCAGATCATCATCGCCGGCGCCGGTGGCGCGGCCCATCTGCCCGGCATGGCCGCGGCGCTGACCGAGCTGCCGGTGTTCGGCGTGCCGGTTGAATCAAGGGCGCTGTCCGGCGTCGACTCGCTGTATTCGATCGTGCAGATGCCGGCCGGCATCCCGGTCGGCACGCTGGCGATCGGCAAGGCCGGAGCAATCAACGCGGCCCTGCTCGCGGCCAGCGTGCTGGCGCTGCACGACGAAGTGCTGGCGACGCGGCTTGCCGCCTACCGGCAGGCACAGACCGACGCGGTTGCCGAACGGCCGGAGATCTCGGCGTGACCACCTCCTCACACAAGACGCTGAAGCCCGGCGATACCATTGGCATTCTCGGCGGCGGCCAGCTCGGCCGCATGCTGGCAATGGCGGCTGCGCGGCTCGGCCTGCGCTGTCAGGTGTTCTCACCGGATCCGGACTCGCCGGCGTTCGACGTTGTGCAGCATGCCACTTGCGCGGAATATGCCGACGTCGAGGCGCTGGAGCTGTTCGCCAATGATTGCGACGTCATCACCTATGAATTCGAGAACGTCCCCGCCGCCACCGCGATGATCCTTGATGCCCGGCGCCCGGTACTGCCGGCCCAGGCCATCCTGCGGACCACGCAGGACCGGCTGATCGAAAAGGATTTCATCACCGGGCTGGGCATTGGTACCGCGGCCTATGCCGACGTGTCGTCAGCCGCGGGCCTGCGCACGGCGATCGACAGAATCGGTCTGCCCGCGGTGATCAAGACCCGCCGCTTCGGCTATGACGGCAAGGGCCAAGCCATTATCCGCGACGGCTGTGACCTCGACCAGGTCTGGGAAGACCTCGCCACCAAAGCGGCGATCCTCGAGGCCTTCGTGCCGTTCGAACGCGAGATCTCGGTGGTTGCCGCGCGCGGCGCCGATGGCCATGTCGAATGTTTCGACGTGACCGAGAACGAGCATCGCGACCACATCTTGAAGTTCTCCTACGCACCCGCGAACATCTCCGACGAGCTCGCGGCGCAGGCGCGCGGCATCGCCGGAACGATCGCCAGCGCGCTCGGCTATGTCGGCGTGCTCGCGGTCGAACTGTTTGTCGTGCCCGGCCCGAATGGCGCGACGCTGGTGGTCAACGAGATCGCACCACGGGTGCACAATTCCGGTCACTGGACGCTGGACGGCGCCTCGGTGTCGCAGTTCGAGCAGCACATCCGCGCCATCGCCGGCTGGCCGCTGGCCAGAGCCGTGCGCCACGGCCAGGTCACCATGACCAATCTGATCGGCGACGACATCCTGGACTACGCGAAATGGATGACCGTCCCCGGCGCCACGGTGCATCTTTACGGCAAGGGCAAACCGAAACCCGGCCGCAAGATGGGACATGTCACCGAGGTAGCGCCGCCGGGCCGCAAGCCGCGGGGCTGATTCCATCGCCGTGCCCGGACCGATGCTGGTGGAGGCGGGAAACCGCCGATACCGGCAGGTAATCCGGGCCTGTCCCCACAAAACCCCAGCAAATCCGTCGATTTTGCGCATTATGACGGGAAAACCTCGCCCGGCCGAGGTGGACATTCTGGAATCCATCTGGTACATTCGCCACCCTGAGGTTGAGGACGTGGCCTTTGCCGGTCCTTCGCTTTACCCGAATTCCAATCCGATCAATTGAAGAGGATGCCGCGTGCAGGTTCTCGTTCGCGATAATAACGTCGATCAGGCTCTCAAGGCTCTGAAGAAGAAGATGCAGCGTGAGGGTATCTTTCGCGAGATGAAGCTTCGCGGCCATTACGAAAAGCCCTCTGAAAAGAAGGCTCGTGAGAAAGCTGAAGCCGTGCGTCGCGCACGCAAGCTGGCCCGCAAGAAGCTGCAGCGCGAAGGCCTGCTGCCGATGAAGCCGAAGCCGGTATTCGGCGCCGGCCCCGGTGGCGATCGCGGCGGCCGCCCGGGCGCTGGTGGCGCCGGTGCGGGCGCTCCGCGCACCCCGCGCTAAGCACTTCACCGAAAACCGATTTGATAACGCGGGCCCCTGTGCCCGCGTTATTTTTTTGACCGGATGCATTTTACCGTTCGCCGCGTTACCGTCGAGCGACCCCGTCGCCGCGTGAGAATCTGGTACCCATGGCACTCCCGAACCGCGAACCGTTGCGACGCATCAGGATCTCCGGATGCGGGCTCGTCGCGGTACTCGGTACAGCGCTCTGCGGCGCCGGCTGTTCGTTCGATCTGTCATCGATGACGCCAGGCTCGACCAAGGAAGCCGCGCCGCAGACGACGGCGCTACCGGACGTGGCCGCTGAATCGGGCGGCACCGCCACGAAGGAAGCGCAGCTCCATGCCGGGCGCGGGCAGATCCTGGCGCAATCCGGCAAGACCGCGGAGGCGCTGGCCGAGTTCAACACCGCGCTCGCGCTCGATCCGTATCATGTCGCGGCATTTTACCAGCGCGGCCTGCTGTATCAATCCGACCGGCAATACCAGCTGGCGATCGCCGATTTCAGCGCGGCCAACGGACTGACGCCGCAGCAGGCCGATCCGCTGCTCGGCCGCGCGCTGTGCTATCTTGCCGTTGGAAAGAACCGGGAAGCCGCCAACGACCTCGACGAGGCGAGCCAGGCCTCACCGCAAAACGCACGGATCTGGATCGCGCGTGGCACTGCCTATGAAAAGCTCGGCGACAAGGCGAAGGCGGCGGATTCCTACAGTCGCGCTCTGCTGCTGCGACCGAAAGACGACGAGGCACGCGGCGGCCTTGCCCGCGTCGACAGCCAGGGTCTGACTGGCCAGGTCCCGATCCGCCCGGACTGAAATATTGATCCCGGCGCCGCGGTGCCCCCGCGCCTGCCGCACGACGCCCAGACCTGATCCGATCTGGTCAGGTGTGAACTGTTTCGTCGCGCTACCGCTCGAACGGGTGCGGGATCACTGAATGGAAAACCGATCTCGCCGCCGACAGCACGTCCTCGGCCACATTCGTGCGCTCGCGCCGGTTCGGCGGCATCGTATCGGCCTGAAGGTCCAGCGGCGGTGGCACCGGGATTTCGCCGGGCGGGCGCGGGCGCTGCGAATCACCGCCGCGTTCAGCTGGCTCCGACGGTGAGCGCGAGGCAGCCGAACCATAGGTCTCGGTGCTCGGCGTCGAGACCATGATGGGGGGCGGCAGTTGCTGCAGCGAGGCGGTGGGGGGCGCCAAGGCGGCACGCGACGTGTCCTGCGCCCGTGGCGCCTCGGGTGCACGGGCTGCCTCCTGCGGTGCCGGCTGAGCTTCCTTCACGCTGCGTAACCGCTCGATCGCGGCGCGGGCAAGATCATTGGCATCCCGGCGCTCCTCAGCGGCCGCCGGCAGTTCGGCGGCGGGCGCCACATTGGCGATCACCGGAGCAGAAGCCGGCGCGGCCTTGGCGGCTTTGTCGCGACTCGCCGGCTGATGACGGCGCGTATCGGCGGGAACGCTGGCCGTTTCCGGCTTCTCGAGGCTGGCCTTCTCGACCGCCGGCTTGTCAGCCTTCGCCCTGGCCGCGGCATCCGGGACATTGGCGAGTTCGGAGGAATTTTCGATCGGCTTCGCAGTCGCCTTGGCGGCGGCCTTCGAATCGGGCTTCGCATCGGCCTTGGGATCGGGAACCGAGGCCATCGCAGCGGCGGGCTTGTCGGCCTCGTTCTTCGGCACGATGTAATGATTCACGATGTAAGCCCCGACGATCGTTGCCATAATCGAGGGCAAAATATCGATGGTGAACTTCGAGATATACTTCTTGAACATGAATCGTCCTCTCCCCGCGTCAGTGTTGCGGGGCCTTTGAGGCTGATTAAGGGATCAAACACGACGGATCGATGGCAAGCGCCGACCCATCGCGATGAAATGTTTCACGGCAGCGGGCGGCAGCCAGGGACCATCGCGCGATGCGCCCGGTACGGCGGCCACGGCGAGCGGGACAAGGCCTCAGGCCTTCTTCACTTCGACCTCGAGGAACACGATTTCCTGGTCGGTCTCGTTGAGCACGTCATGCTCGACGCCGGCTTTGCGGAAATAGGATTTTCCGGTGGTGATCGGTGCCTGAGAGCGGGTGCCGTCGGGCGCCACGATCGTCATCACGCCGGTGGTGATCGGCACGATCACATAGTCCATGCCGTGGGTATGGTGTCCGGTCGCCGCGCCCGGCGCGAGGCGCCATTCGGTGACGCGAACTTCGGCGGTGTCCTGCTGGACATCGGATTGGGCGGCGAGCATCGCGGGATTTCCTTTGGTGGTTACGGCACAAATACCGTGAGCAGGAATACTGCAAACACCAGCAAGTGCACCATCCCGAACAGGATATTCGTCACGCCGGTGCCAAAGGTCAGCATGCTGATGGCAAAGGTCATCACCAGCAGCACCATTTCGCCGGGCGCGAGGCCAAGCACCAAGGGCTTGCCCAGCAGATAGGCCGCCAGTGCCACCGCCGGCACGGTGAGGCTGATGGTCGCCAGCGCCGAGCCGAGCGACAGATTGATACTCTTCTGCAGCTGATTGTGGCGCGCCGCGGAGATGGCCGCGACACTTTCCGGAAGCAGCACCAGCAGCGCCACCACGATACCCGAGAAGGCCGGCGGCGCGCCGATCGCAGCCGCGCCGGCATCCACGACCACCGAGAAGGATTTCGCCAGCAGCACCACGGCCACCAGCGAGACGGCGAGCAGCACCGCGCTGATCCGGATGGTCCGGCTGGAAGCATGGCTTACATCGCCATCATCATCGCTGTTGATGAAGTAATCCCGGTGCAGCACGGTCTGCGTGTAGAGGAACAGGCCGTACAGGATCAACGTGACAACGCTGACAAAGGCGAGTTGCAGGCCCGAATACAGCGGCCCCTGCGCGCTCAGCGTATAGTTTGGCAGGATCAGCGTGATCGTCGACAGCACGATCAGCACGCTGAGATAGACCTTCGATCCCGACACCTGGAACACCTGCTCGGTGTAGCGCAGCCCGCCGGCCAGGATACAGAGCCCGACCAGGCCGTTGCAGACGATCATCACCACCGCGAACACCGTGTCGCGCGCCAGCGTCGGCACCGCCTTGTCGCCGAGCATGATGGTGGCGATCACGGCCACCTCGATGATGATCACCGACAGCGTCAGCAGCAACGTGCCATAGGGCTCGCCCATCTTGTGCGCGATGACTTCGGCATGATGAACCGCCGCGAACACGGTGCCGAACAGGATGATGAGCAACACCGCCGCGAAGGCCATGCCGGCGAGCGACGGCGTGAAAGACAGGCCGAAAGCAGCGCTGGCCGCGACGAAACCGACAGCCAGCGCGGGAAACATCCACGACGATCTGGGCAGGTGATTGGCTGACATCGGCACGGATCCTGAGGCGGCTGGGCATATTCGAACGGCGAGCCGTGCAACGGCCAGCGTACCGCCGCCCGGCGGATGACGCCGCGGCGAGGTGCCGGCTCGCCAAACGGCCAACGTTGCGTATAGTCGGTTCTCACCCGAAGGTGACAGTGCAAGAAACCAAGCGAGGAAGCGAGATGTTTTCACACATCATGATCGGCACCAACGATCTCGAGGCGGCGAAGTCGTTTTACGATCACCTGCTCGGCACGCTCGGCGTGGCGCCGGGCGCGGTTGATCGTCACCGGATTTTCTGGCGCACCAAGACCGGTACTTTTTCAGTATCGCAACCGATCGATGGCAAGCCCGCCACGGCTGCCAATGGCGGCACCATCGGCTTCGCCGCGCAATCAACCGCGGAGGCCGACGCCTGGCACGCCGCCGGCATCGCCAATGGCGCCACGCCCTGCGAGGATCCGCCGGGCGTGCGTGAGATGGGCGGCGTGAAGCTCTATCTGGCCTATCTCCGGGATCCCGACGGCAACAAGCTGTGCGCCATGCACCGGATTCCGAAGCAAGCCTGAGATGTTACGCCGGTTCCGCTTTGAACCCCGCCCTTATGAAAAACGCCCGGCCTCGCGGCCGGGCGTTTCCATTGGTTCTGTCACTTCGCGGCCTACATGCCCTTGACGATGTTCTCGGTCATCTTCTTGGCGTCGCCGAGCAGCATCATGGTGTTGTCGCGGTAGAACAGCGGGTTGTCGATGCCGGCATAGCCGGAGGCCAGCGAGCGCTTGATGAACATCACGGTGCCGGCCTTCCAGACCTGCAGCACCGGCATGCCATAGATCGGCGAGGTCTTGTCGTCCTCGGCGGCCGGGTTGGTGACGTCGTTGGCGCCGATCACGAAGGCCACGTCGGCCTGCGCGAATTCCGAGTTGATGTCCTCGAGCTCGAACACCTCGTCATAGGGCACGTTGGCTTCGGCGAGCAACACGTTCATGTGGCCAGGCATGCGGCCCGCCACCGGATGGATCGCGTATTTGACCTCGACGCCCTCGGCCTTGAGCTTGTCGGCCAATTCGCGCAGCGCGTGCTGCGCCTGCGCCACCGCCATGCCGTAGCCGGGCACGATGATCACCTTCTGCGCGTTCTTCATGATGAAGGCCGCGTCGTCGGCGGAGCCGAGCTTGACCGGCCGCACTTCGCCACTGGCGCCAGCGCCGGCCGCGGCGGTCTCGCCGCCAAAGCCGCCGAGGATCACCGAGATGAAGGAGCGGTTCATGGCGTGGCACATGATGTAGGACAGGATCGCCCCCGACGAGCCGACCAGCGCGCCGGTGATGATCAGCGCGGAGTTGCCCAGGGTGAAACCGATGCCGGCCGCGGCCCAACCGGAATAGGAGTTCAGCATCGAGATCACGACCGGCATGTCGGCGCCGCCGATCGGGATGATCAGCAAGGCCCCCAGCGCCAGCGCCAGGATCACGATCAGCCAGAAATCGACCACGCTGCCGGTCTTGACCATGCCGACCACGAACACCACCAGCAGGATCGCCAGCACGATATTGATGACATGGCGGAACGGCAGGATGATCGGCGAACCGCTCATGCGACCGGACAGCTTCGCGAAGGCGATCACCGAGCCGGTGAAGGTCAGCGCGCCGATCGCGACGCCGATCGCCATTTCGACCAGGCTGGCGCCATGGATATTGCCGGGAGTGCCGATGTCAAAGGCTTCCGGGGCGTAGAACGCGCCGGCGGCGACCAGCACCGCGGCCATGCCGACCAGCGAGTGGAAGGCGGCGGCCAGTTCGGGCATCGAGGTCATCGGCACGCGACGGGCGATCACCGCGCCGATGCCGCCGCCGATGCCGACACCGAGAATCACCAGCACCCAGCCGAGGCCATCGGCCGGCGGATGCGCCGCCAGCGTGGTCGCGACCGCGATGGCCATGCCGGCCATGCCGAGGAAATTACCCTGACGGCTGGTAGCCGGGCTGGACAGCCCGCGCAGCGACAGGATGAACAGGACGCCTGCAACGAGATACAGGACCGCGGCGAGATTGGCGTTCATCGGGCTGCCCTTACTTCTTTTTCTTCTGGTACATCGCCAGCATGCGCTGCGTGACCAGGAAGCCGCCAAAAATATTCACGGATGCGAAGATCAGCGCGACGAAGCCGAAGCCGCGCGCCCAGACACCGCCGCTACCGGCCATGGTAACGCCGACCGCGAGCAACGCGCCGACCACGATCACCGAGGAGATCGCGTTGGTCACGCTCATCAGCGGCGTATGCAGCGCGGGGGTCACCGACCACACCACGAAATAGCCGACGAACACGGCGAGTACGAAAATCGAGAGCCGGAACACGAACGGGTCGACGGCCTGTG
The DNA here is from genome assembly GCF_025356345.1 of Tardiphaga sp. Taxonomy (GTDB): domain Bacteria; phylum Pseudomonadota; class Alphaproteobacteria; order Rhizobiales; family Xanthobacteraceae; genus Tardiphaga. The sequence continues at coordinate 5,152 of NZ_JANXTC010000331.1, read as the reverse complement.
CGATATGATCCATGGCGGCTTCCCCTTAAACGGTTTTCGGCTGGAAATTCGGATGGATGACGGCGCCATCCTTGGTCAGCGCCGTCGCCTTGACCAGATCGTCGTCCCAATTCACCGCGAGTTCCTTGGTGGTTTTGTCGACCAGCGTCTCGATGAAGGAGAACAGGTTTCGGGCATAGAGGCTGGACGCCGACGTCGGCACGCGACCGGCGACATTGGTGTAGCCGACGATCTTGACGCCGTTGATATCGGCGACTTCACCGGCGCGGGCGCCCTCAACATTGCCTCCCCGCTCGATGGCGAGATCGACCAGCACCGAACCGGGCTTCATCGACGCGACCATCTCGGCGGTGACCAGGCGCGGCGCGGGCCGGCCCGGGATCAGCGCGGTGGTGATGATGATATCCTGCTTCTTGATATGCTCGGCGGTGAGTGCCGCCTGCTTGGCCTGGTACTCTTTCGACATTTCCTTGGCGTAGCCGCCGGCGGTCTGGGCGTTCTTGAATTCCTCGTCTTCCACCGCGAGGAATTTGGCGCCGAGACTTTCGACCTGCTCCTTGGTAGCGGGCCGCACGTCGGTGGCGGTAACCACGGCCCCGAGCCGGCGCGCAGTAGCGATCGCCTGCAGGCCGGCGACGCCGACGCCCATCACGAATACCTTGGCGGCGGGAATGGTGCCGGCCGCGGTCATCATCATCGGGAAGGCGCGGCCGAAGGCCTCAGCGGCCTCGATCACGGCCCGGTAGCCGGCGAGATTAGCCTGGCTGGACAGCACGTCCATGACCTGGGCGCGGGTGATGCGCGGCATCAATTCCATCGCGAAGGCGGTAACGCCGGCATCGGCCATCGCCTTCAGCGCCACGTCGTTGCCATAGGGGTCCATGATCGCGATCACCAGCGCGCCACGCTTGTAGTTGGCGAGCTCCGACGCCTCAGGCCGCTTCACCTTGATGACGATGTCGGCGTCCTTCACCGCGTCGGCACTGATGGTGGCGCCCATCGCGGTGAAATCCGCATCCGGCATGCCGGAACGGGTGCCGGCGCCCGGCTCGATGACGACTTCGACGCCCAGCGCCTTGAACTTCTTCACCGTGTCGGGCGAAATCGCCACGCGCGGCTCGGACGGATCTATTTCCTTGGCAACGGCAATCTTCATAGGGCCTCCGGCGGCGTCTGGCGCGCGCGCGAGCTAAGCATACCGAAAACGCCGCTAATGCGACGCGCCGGCGATAAAATCAGGTCAGGAAGATGCCCATCAGGGCGACGATGGCGACCACGCCGATGGTGCCGAATTTCACCAGGACAATGAAGCCCTCATAGGTCTGCTCGTGGGCCGGATAGTCATTGCCGTCAGCGGTGGTGTAGGCGATTTCGTTGTGGTCAGCCATCGGAAGCTCCCTGAATGCGCATGTTGTATCGAATTGTTCCATTCGAATTAGCGCAATCGTCCGGGGAGAGCAACGACACTTACGCCCGGTAGGATGATGGCCCAATCGGACGATCCTCCGCTGTCATCGCGGCCAGTTGTCCCGAATCCAGCGCGCCAGGCTTTCCTCGCTGACTTCGCCGGCGGCGAGCGACAGGATGATGGAGGTTGCTTGCGCGGGGTCGGGATCAAGCTCAACGCCGTTCCTATCCAGAAATAACATCATGCTCATGAAGGCGATCCGCTTGCTGCCGTCGACAAAGGCATGGTTCTTCGCCAGCCCAAAAGCGTAGGCGGCCGCAAGCTCAGGCAATTCGGGCCGCTCATAGCGCCATTTGTTGACGGGACGTTCGAGCGCCGACCGCAGCATGCCCTCATCGCGCAAGCCGGGCGCTCCGCCGAAGCGACGGAGTTGCTTGCTGTGTATGGCAATCGCCTGTTCATAGGTGATCCAGCGGGGTTCGGTCGGGTCGCTCATTGTCGGCCTTCGTTATTTGGCCAGTGCGGCGAGAGTGTCTTTGTATTTGTCCATGATGCGATCAGCGGCTTGCATGGTTTCTTCGAAATCGGGGTCGTAGGGCATGGCTTGGAAGCCGCCTCCAGCAAGCTCAGTGATGTGCAGTTCCTGCCCACGCTTGAGGTCGAGCCGCTGCATGAGTTCTTTCGGCAGAAGCAAGCCGTCCGAATTGCCGATTTTTTTGATTTCGATTTTCATTGCGAAGTCCTATGAGCGAAAAGAGGAAAGGCGTGTTATACAAATGTATAACACGCCTTCGGTTGATGTTCAACAGATGTAATACGGAAAATCGCCCCCTACCCCATCGCCTCGAGCTCATCGATCATCCCGGAGATCACCGACAGCCCGCCGTCCCAGAAGGTCGGGTCCTTGGCGTCCAGCCCGAACGGCATCAGCAGTTCGGAATAATGCTTGGTGCCGCCCGCCGCCAGCATCGCCAGATAGCGTTCGGCAAAGCCCTCCTGGGCGTTCTCGTAGACGGCGTAGAGCGAGTTCACCAGGCAATCGCCGAAAGCGTAGGCGTAGACGTAGAACGGCGAATGGATGAAGTGCGGGATGTACATCCAGAAATTTTCGTAACCCGGCTTGATATCGATCGCCGGCCCCAGGCTCTCGTGCTGCACGCTCATCCAGATCTCGCCGATCCGCGCGGCGGTCAGTTCGCCGTTGCGGCGTTCGGTGTGAATGGCGCGCTCGAACGAGTAGAACGCGATCTGCCGCACCACGGTATTGATCATGTCCTCGACCTTGCCGGCCAGCAGCGCCTGGCGCTGTTTGGCGTTCTTCGTCTGCGACAGCAGCCGCTTGAAGGTCAACATCTCGCCGAATACCGAGGCGGTCTCGGCCAGCGTCAGCGGCGTCGGCGCCATCAGCGCACCGTTCTTGGCGGCCAGCACCTGGTGGACGCCGTGGCCGAGTTCGTGGGCGAGCGTCATCACGTCGCGCGGCTTGCCCTGGTAATTCATCAGCACATAGGGATGCGCCGATGGCGTGGTCGGGTGCGAGAACGCGCCCGGCGCCTTGCCGGGCCGCACCGAAGCGTCGATCCAGCGTTCGGTGAAGAACCGCTTGGCAATCGCCGACATCTCCGGCGAGAACGCGGTGTAGGCGGTCAGCACCATCTCCTGCGCTTCCGGCCAGGGAATGCTGCCGGTGGCCGCGAACGGCAGCGGCGCGTTGCGGTCCCAATGCGCCAGCTTCTTCTTGCCGAACCAGCGCGCCTTCAGGGCGTAATAGCGATGCGACAGCCGCGGATAGGCCGCGCGGACCGAACTCACCAGCGCGTCGACCACCTCGCGCTCGACCCGGTTGTTGAGGTGCCGGGAATCCGCGACGTCCGCGAAGCCACGCCAGCGGTCGGAAATTTCCTTGTCCTTGGCCAGCGTGTTGGTGATCAGCGCAAAGGTGCGCTCATTGGCCTTGAAGCTTTTGGCCAGCGCCTGCCCGGCCGCCTTGCGCTTGGCGGGGGCACGGTCCTGCAGCAGGCTCAGCGCCGGCTCGATCGCCAGTTCCTTGCCGGCGACCTTGAAACGCAGACCCGCAATGGTCTGGTCGAACAATCGGTTGAAGGCGCCATAGCTGGTCTGCGACTTTTCATGGAACAGCTCTTCGACGCGATCCTCGAGCTGGTACGGCTTGTCCTTGCGGCTGTCCTCGATCCATGGCCGGTAATGGCCAAGCTCGGGCGTCTGCATGGCCTGCTCGATGACGGCGTCATCGACGCGGTTGAGTTCAAGCGCGAAGAACAGCAGATGCAACGAGGCGGCGGTGATCCGCTCGGAAACGTCGCCGTAGAATTTCGAGATCGCCGGATCGACGCTGTCGCCGGCATGGATCAGCCCGGCATAGGAGCCGAGCCGGCCGGCCAGATCATCGATCGCCTCGTAGCGCTGCACGGCACCCGCGAGCCAGCGACCACCGCCCTGTTTCGCCGTCTCTTCAGCCAGCCGGCCCTTGTAGTCCGTCTCGAACGCCGCGCATTCCGCATCGATCCTGTCCAGATCGCGGGCGATTTCCGGCGCATCGATCGCCGAATACAGATCCGCCAGATTCCATTCCGGCAACCGTGCGGGTTTCGATCTGGCCGCGGGTTTCGTCACCGGCTTGACCAGCGCCTTGGAAGCGGATTTGGCCGCCGGCTTGGCGGGCGATTGGCGCGAGCCCTTGGCCGGGACGGCTGCCTTGCTGGAAACCGTTTTGCGGGAGGGCTTGGTGGTCCGGACGGTGGCAGATTTCGTCATGGGTACTTTCGAAATAATACGGCGGTCACCCCAGGGCGCCCGGCCGTGACGTCGGATCAACGAGCGGCCGTTCGCCACTGGCGCACGCTAGCTCGATCTTCATGAATCATATGGCGAATCGTAGACCACACCACAACGTTCTGCCCGGCAAGCCGCTCGGTCCAGGCCGGGACGCTCATGGCAGGCAGCGGCCGTGAAACCAGTGGTATTTTTGGGTCCCGATTCGCGGTCTGGTGTGCCTGCGGGCAGCCGTCGCGCGGCATTTACGCCGGTGCGCGCTTTTGTCTCGCCCGCGGCGCTGGCATGGCGTAGCGTGAAAATGCTATTCGCACCGCAGCATTATCAACCGCGCAGCGATTAACCGGCGGTGGTGCGTCACGTCCAGGCCCGGGCCCCTCTGACAGTTCATGTGAGCTGTGATGTCGGACTGAACGTTCAACCGGAGCGGCCCCATGACCGAACTTTTCACCCCAGAAGCCCTCAGCGCGCTGTTCCAGGTCATCATGATCGACCTCGTCCTTGCGGGCGACAACGCGATCGTGATCGGCCTCGCCGCTGCCGGTCTCCCCAAAGAACAGCGCGGCAAGGCGATCCTGATCGGCATCATTGCCGCCACCGTGCTGCGCATCGGCTTCGCCAGCGTCACCGTGCAATTGCTGCAGATCATCGGCCTGCTGCTCGCCGGCGGCGTGCTGCTGCTGTGGGTATGCTGGAAGATGTGGCGCGAGCTGCGCGCCGGGCCGGCGCATGACATTGACGCGCTGGACAACCAGCTCAATGCCGACGGCACGCCGGCCGCCCCCCGCAAGACGCTCGGACAAGCGGTCTGGCAGATCACCCTCGCCGACGTCTCGATGTCACTCGACAATGTGCTGGCCGTCGCCGGCGCCGCGCGCGACCATCCCACGATCCTGATCTTCGGCCTGGTGCTGTCGATCGCGCTGATGGGTCTCGCCGCCAGCTTCATGG